>JAKACL010000137.1 GCA_021821425.1 Pseudomonadota bacterium | reverse complement strand
GCGGTCGCCATTCCTGCCGTGCTCGCCTACAACTTCTTCAACCGCTCGAACCGGATGATCTTGAACGAACTCGACGGCTTTGCGCATGACCTGTTCGCTTTCATGTCGACCGGCGTGCGCGCCCAGGAGCAGGGGGCGAAACCCGACCCTGCCGCAAGGGGCGCATGATGGCCTTCGGCGGACTCCATTCCGGCGGGCGCTCGCAGGACATCGCGGAAATCAACATGATTCCGCTGATCGACGTGATGCTGGTGCTGCTGATTATTTTCATCATCACCGCGCCGCTCCTGACCCATGCGATCAAGCTCGACCTGCCGCAGGCCGCGAGCCAGCCCAGCCCGCCGCAGGCGGACACGATCCAGTTGTCGATCCAGGCCGACGGCACGGTGTACTGGGACACCGAAGCGGTCGACGCCGAGACCTGGCGGGCGCGCATGGCCGCCGCTGCACAGCAGGCGCCGCAGCCGGAAATCCACCTGCGCGCCGACGGCGACCTCGCGTATCGCCACGTCGCCCGCATCATGGCCGACGCGTCGCGCGCCGGCCTGGTGAAACTCGGCTTCGTCACCGACCCGCGCGACGCCTCCGCGCCCTGAGCCTGCTTCCCGCATGAATCCTGCCCTGCCCCGGCTGCTTGCCCGCGTCTGCGTGCATGCAGCGTCCGCTTTGTCTTCCTGAGCCGGGAAAGCACGCTCCTGGGGCTTCTCGCCCCGTTCTATGCACGCCCTGCGCATATTTTTTGTAGCTGCGCTTGATTTATTATTGAGAATCATTATTATTCGCGTATTCGATACTGGATCGCATTCATGAAACCCGGCCAACCCGAGCATTCCCGCCCACTCGTCCGCAATGCAACGGAGCCGGACGCGCGCATCCGGCTGCCGCATCCGATTCCTGCGGACCGTTTGTTCGAGGGGCGGCAGGAAATCCAGATCGCCCATGGAGACGAAACCTACCGCCTGCGCATCACCAAGAACGGCAAGCTGATCCTCACAAAGTAAATCCGCCCACCGCAGTACCCGCCCGCCCGCGCGCACGCGCCAGCCAGCTACCTAACCCAAGGAGACTGGCATGCACACATCCCCGCCCCACGACACCCACGAAATCGTCATCGCCGCGACCTTATGGCTGATGCACCGCTATCAGCAAACCGGCTGCAAGAAGCTCGCCCGTATGGTCGAGCAGCATTTGCGCTGGATGCAGGCGGGCGCAAGCGGTCCGGTACTCGCCAACGCCTGCCAGCGGCTGTCGACTGAATGGTGCGCCGTGTCCTGCGCAGCCCATCCCGTTTTCCAGCAATCCACCCTGCATTGAAGGAGGCATTCATGATCTCGATTGGACACACGCTTCCCGACATCGTCAGCGAAGCCTATCTGCCTGATGGGCGCATCGAACCCGTTTCGCTCGCGCAATACCGCGGCAAGTGGCTGGTGTTGTTTTTCTGGCCGCTCGATTTCACTTCCGTCTGCGCGACCGAGGTTCGGGCCTACTCGGACCTGAGCCACGACTTCGACATCTCGGGTGCTGTGCTGCTCGGCGCCAGCGTCGATTCGGCACTCGCCCACTGCAGCTGGGTCAAGCACGGTCTCGGCCCGGTCGCATTTCCAATGCTGGGCGACGTGTCGCATGAACTTGCCCGGCGCTTCGGCGTGCTCGCCGACTCCGGCGTGGCGCTATGCGCCACGTTCATCGCCAGCCCCGAAGGCCGAATCGTCAGCATCGCGGCTAACGACCTCAACGCCGGCCGCTCGGCGCGCGAAAGCCTGCGCCTGCTGCACGCACTGCAGAGCCGCGAAATCACCGCCCGCGAATGGCAGCCCCGCGGTGGCTTCGTGGCAGCCGCCTGAGAAAGGGACTTGCATGCGAACCGCCTCTCCAGCATCACTCCTGGTCGCCGCGCTTGTAATGCTGCGCCACCCATGCAACCGAAACCAGGCCACAGCGCAATTGCTGCTCGAGCGTGCGGCCGAGTACAGCGAACTCACGCCCGCCGAGCGCGAGGCCTGCCTCGAACTTGCCGACGATCTGGCGTCCGTTGAATGTGCCGCACCTGAGCCCGCGCTGCGGGCGCCATGCTCATCGCAAGCCCAATTTTCCAACCCTTGAAGAAGTCAATCATGCAATTTCATTTATCCGCGTTAGCCAGCGCCCTTTCATTGGCATTTTCAGTTTCCCATGTCCACGCCCAGTCGACACCCGAATCGCAAAAAACGGCCAACACCCTTGAGGAAGTCACGGTCAGCGCCGACTGGCTGGGCGCACCGACGGCCGAAACGGCAAAAAAACATCCCGGCGCACGCAGCGTCGTCACGTCTCAAGAGTTGACCGAATCGGGTGCACGCACCGTGGAGGACGCGCTGCGCAACGTGCCCGGCGTGCGGGTGCTGGATGAAAGCGGCACCGGCATTCTGCCGAACATCGGTGTCCGCGGCCTCAATCCTCTGCGCAGCGAACAGGTGCTGGTGCTGGTGGACGGCATGCCGGTTTCGCTGGCACCGTACGGCCAGACCGGTCTGTCGCTGTTCCCATTGACCATCAACTCGATCGAAGCGATCGATGTGGCGCGCGGCGGGGTCGCGGTTCACTACGGCCCGAACAACGTCGGCGGGGTAATCAATTTCGTGAGCAAGCGCATCCCGCGCAAGCCGTCCCTGACTGCCAAGGAAACGCTGTCGATTGCGGGCAATGGCCACCTGCTGAGCGACACCTATGTACGTGCCGGCGGCTTCGTGAACGAACGGCTCGGCCTGCAGGCGCAGGCAAACGTCATCGATGGCCATGCCGAGCGCGAGCACTCGGCGACCACGGTCAACAACCTGATGCTCGATGCCGACTGGTTCGTCACCGACAACGCCGACATCAAGGCCGGCCTGCAATACTACAAAACCGAAAACGATCTCCCCGGCGCACTGACGCCGCAGTCCTACGAACAGGACCGCGACCAGTCGACCCGGCCGCTCGACCGCTTTAACGGCGATACGCTGCGCGGGCACATCGTCTACAACCAGTATTTCGACAATGGCGCTGAACTGCGCTGGGCCAATTTTGCCCACCACAGCAACCGCGAGTTTTTCTTCGGCAATGCGAGCAACGCCGACACCCCGTCGACGCTCGAAATGTCGGCGCCGCGGGAATTCTGGGTCTACGGCAGCGAGCCCCGCTTCACCTTCAACATCGATGGCGGGATCAAGCAGAAGATCGCCCTCGGCGCGCGTTATATGCGTGAGGAAGTCGACTATCTGGTCAACTCGCGCAACGTCGCGACCAACGCCTTTACCGTCGCGCGCAACTGGCGCTTCGAAAACGATGCCGTCGCCGCCTATGCGAGCGATACTTTTTCGCTACTCGATGACAAGCTGAAGGTTACGCCCGGTATCCGTTACGAGCAGATCGACTCCTACCGCCGGGACAACAAGACCGGGCAGGAAGGGACCAACACGACCCGAGACTGGCTGCCTGGCGTGGACGTCGGTTATCAGGCAAGCGACGCCTTGTTCCTGTTCGCCAATTTCCACGAATCCCTGCGTCCCGTACAGTTCACGCAAGTCACCTACGGCGGCGAGAACCTGGCTGCCGAACGCGCGAAGAACTACGAAGCCGGCGTGCGCCTGAGCCCGACCCGGAACGTCGATACCGCGCTCACAGCCTTCCGCTTCGATTTCGACAACAAGCTCGAATATGTCGCCGCCGCCGGCGCGTTCCGCAACCTCGGCGAAGCGCGCCACCAGGGCATCGAAGCGGAACTCGCGTGGCGCCCGGCGCGCGTCCGCGGACTCGAATTCAAGACCGCCTACACCTATGTCGACACCGAGCAGCTTTCCGGCCAGTTCAAGGGCAACGAATTGCCGCTGGCGCCCCGGCATCAGGTCAACCTGCAGACCAACTACCGCACCGGGGCGTGGAACTGGAACGTCACCGGCCTGTACCAGAGTTCGGCATTCTCCGACGGCGCCAACACCGTCACCGAAAATGTCACCGGCTCGGTCGGGAAAATTCCGTCCTATTCGGTCTGGAACGCCCAGGTCACGCGCGATTTCAACTGGAACGGCACCAGGATGAAAGCAGGTCTGGCGCTCAACAACCTGTTCGATCGCGACTACTACTTCCGCGGCGTCGACTTCAGCCAGGGCCGCATGCCGGCTCCCGGGCGCGCTGCCCTGCTGACCCTGCAAATGGACATGTAAGGGGAGCCGTCATGCGCGATATCGTGATACTGGCGCACGTCCCGACCGACTCGGTCAACCTCGGATTCATTCCGGCGGCGCAGCGCCGGGGTTTATCGGTCGTGCTCCTGACCGACGCCGCCGAGGCGCATCGACACTATTTCGGTCAGTCGGGGCTCGCGGCATACCCGCGGGAAATTATTGCCTGCGACGTATTCAATCCGCTCGCTGTCATCGATGCCCTTACCTGCCGCGAGCAGACCCCCGCGGCAATTTTTTCCAACAGCGATCACCTGCAGACCAGTACGGCGATCGCCGCCGAGTATTTCAGGTTGCCGCGCAAAGACTGGCACATTACGTACCGCGCAAAAAACAAGGCGGAAATGCGGGCCGCGCTCAAGGCCCAGGGACTCGACATGCTCTGGCATGCCGTCGTCTGCGACCCCGCCGCGCTCGCGCGCACCCTGGATGGCGTGCCGTTTCCGTGCATCGTCAAACCGCGCGAAGGCGTTGCCAGCCAGCAGGTCAGTCTGAGTCGCGACCGCGCCGAACTCGCGGCTCAGTGCGCCGCGGCCTGGAGCAAACATCCCGGTCAGCCCTTGCTCCTCGAGGAATACATCGCTGGCCCGCTCTGCACGCTGGAAACTCTCGGCGATGGCGAGAGGCTCTGCGTGCTCGGAGGGTTCCAGGTGAAACTGTCGCCCCCACCGCATTTCGTGGAACTGGAGGCCTGCTGGGGGACAGGCTTGAGTGCCGAGCAGGAAGCCGGAGTGATCGACATCATCCGCCGATTCGGCATCGGGTTCGGCGCCTGCCATACAGAGTTCGTGATGACCGGCGCCGGCCCCCGTCTGATCGAAATCAATTACCGCAGCATCGGCGATTACCGCGAGTTTCTGCTGCAGGATACCCTCGGGCTGCCTTTATTCGAGATCATCCTGGGTCTCTATGCGGGCGAGCCGCTGCCACAGCTCGACATCGCGCCGGGCGCGGCGCTGATCCGTTACTTTACGGCGCAGTCTGCGGGCCGCCTGACCGGCGTGCCCGAGGCCTTCGATCGCCGCGCGGATGACATCCGGATCACGTTCAAACCGCTGCGCGCGATTGGCGAAACGGTCAACCTGACCCACTCCAACAAGGATTACCTCGGTGTCCTGCGCGGCACGGGAACCGATATGCAGCGCCTGGGCCTGGAAATGGACCGGATCGGCAGCGAACTTGTCTGGACGATCGGCGTATGAGCGCGGCCGCATCCAAAGCCGCCATCGACCCGACGCCGGCTGGCACGGACACACACGACGCCTATATCTGCCGCCGCGTGGTGGATGCCCTGCTGCGGGAAAATGTACGCGAGTGCGTGAGCCGCGCAGCCGCCCGCACCGGCGACAGCCTGCCGCCTGCGCTCGCACGCCACGGCGGCGTGGCGTGCACGTGGCTCGAAGTGAGCCATTTCGGCGCCGGCATCCTGTGGATTCCGGTCGCCGAGTCAGCCTTCATGCAGGCGTGGCGCAGCGCCTGCACACCGCTCGTATGGGACGACGGCCGGGACTTCAAGCCGCTCCACACGGTCGAGGACATCCTGGCCTGCTTTGCGCGAGGCCTCGACGCCGCGGCGGCTGCGCGCTACACGGCCTTCACCGAAGAGTGCCGTGTTGCGGCCGAGCATCGCCGCATCGGCGAAGCCGAGCGCGAACGCTGGTTCGCTGCGTTCCGCGCCGCGCATGGCAGGACAAGCGGCGCGCAGCTGCCGAACTGGCACGCGCGCCTGCTGCACTACGATCGGCTCGGCGCCTTTCTCGATCACCCGTTCTATCCGACCGCCCGCGCCAAGCTCGGTTTCGATGCCGACGCGCTCGCCGCCTACGGCCCCGAATTCCAGCGCCCCTTCGTGCTGCGCTGGCTGGCGGTGCCGCGCGATCTGTATCATCCGAGTGCCGACGCCGAGTCGACTCTGCCGCCGCTGTGGCCGAGCGTCGAAGCCGTCGGCCTGCCTGCGGCGATGGCCCGTACGCATGCCCTGGTTCCCGTGCATCCGTTCGTCTGGGACCGTCAACTCGATGAATTCCTGGGCGACGCCGGATTGCGCCAAAGCGTGGTGCGCGCGCCGGACCCCTATCTCGCGGCGGCGCCGACGTTGTCGGTGCGTACCGTCGTTCTGCTCGACGCGCCGGAGTGGCATCTGAAACTGCCGCTGACGATCCGCACGCTCGGCGCGAAAAACATCCGGACGATCAAGCCGAGCACGATCCACGACGGCCATCGCTTCCAGACGCTGCTGGCCGAGATCGCCGCGCGCGAGCCTGCGCTTGCCGCGCGCGTGCTGCTGACCGACGAGGGCTGCGGCGGACATGTCGACAACCGGATGTTCCTCGGCCATATCCTGCGTCGCTATCCGGTCGAGGCACTCGGCGAGAGCACGCTGATCCCGGTCGCGGCACTGCTGGCCCAGACGCCCTCCGGACGCACCGCAGCCGAAGAAGCGGCGGCGGAATTCTACTCGGGCGACCTTGAAGCATTCTTCGAGGACTACCTCGAGTTGACGCTTCGTCTGCACCTCACGCTGTGGCTGCGCTACGGCGTCGCCCTCGAATCGAACCAGCAGAACTCGGTCCTCGTCCTTCAGCGGCAGGCGCCGCGTCTGCGCCTGCTGCTGAAAGACAACGATGCGGGGCGCATCCATTTCGACGCACTGGCGCGGCGCTGGCCGGATCTCGCACGCCGCGTGGCCGATCTCGAGGACCGCCGCATTTTTGTTGCGGACGCGCTGCCGCTGGCGCAGATGTTCACCACGATCACCCTCCAGCTCAATATCGCGGTCCTGGCCGAAGGCTACGCGAGCCTGCTGGGCCTGGTCCCCGCCGCGCTGCATGCCCGCGTCCGGAGGCGGGTCGAAGCCTTGCTCGACGAGATGGCCGCCGAGAGCGAGAACGTGATGCCCGCGCGCAGTCTGCTGCTCGACGACGGCCGGCTTTACATCAAGTACCTGCTGATCGCCGCCACCCTGGCCGAGAAGAGTGAAACCGGCGCGGCCGACGTCAACAAGTTCTATGGCCGCAGCGCACCCAACTTTCTGAGCGCGTCATGAGCATCGAGCTACGGCGCATCGTCGCCACGATCATGGTGTGCCATTTCATCGCCGCATTCGCCGCGCTGGGGATGCCGCCGTTTTTTGCGCTGATACTCGACGAGTCGCTGCACAGCAATGCATCCTATCTGGCCGGCTGGCTGTATATCGTGCCGATATTCTTCACCGCCGTGAGCAGTCCGTGGTGGGGGCGGCTCGCCGACCGCTACGGCAAGAAGCCGCTGCTGCTGCGCGCCCAACTGGGCCTCGCGGCCAGTTTCCTGCTCGCCGGCTTCGCACCCAATGTCGCGGTATTCGCCCTCGCCCTCGGGTTGCAGGGCCTGCTCGGCGGCACCTTCGCCGCATCCAACGCCTATCTGGCCACAGTGGTCAGCGGCGCCGCGCTGACCCGCAGCCTGAACCTGATGCAATGGTCGGCACGGGCGGCGCTGGTTGCCGCGCCGGCCGGTCTGGGCCTGCTGATGACGATCGAATCGCCGCTCGAGCTCTACCGCTACCTGGCGATATAGATCG
>JAKACL010000136.1 GCA_021821425.1 Pseudomonadota bacterium | reverse complement strand
ACTTTGCCTGGTTGGCGCGCTCGGCCATGGTCTTTTTCGCGGCAAGGTCGGCGGTGGCCTCGCGGATGCGCTTTTCCAGTTCGCCGCGATGCGTCTGCAGCACGCCGGCGAGGCCGTTCACCCCGGTGGCGATCGCGCCGACCTCGCCCTGCGGCGGCAGCTGCGTGCGTGCCGTGAGGTCGTCGCACGCCAGCCGGCCCACCACCTGGCCGACATGGCGCAGCTGGCCTGCCAGTCGATTGGACAAGCGCCAGGCCAGCGCGCCGGTGAGCGCCAGCGCCGCCAGCATCAACAGCACGGCATGCATCAGGGTGTCGCGCTTGAAGGCGCGCACCTGGTCGAGCGAGACGCCGACTTCCGCATGGCCCAGCAAAACGTCGACGGCGTCGTCGGGCTCGACCGGCGGCGTGCCGTCGGGGAGGACAGAGGGCAGACGGACCTCGGCACGCTGCTCAAAATGGGTTTGCGGCAGGTTGGCGTGCAGGGTGTCGCCGGTGCTGGCGATCAGCTGTCCGCGCGGGTCGACGATGCGGGTATAGGACAACTGGCTGGCTTCCATTTCGGTGCCGAGCAGTTCATACAACCGCACGGTGTCGCCGCTGACCAGTGCGTAGGGCAGCGCGTCGGCCAGATGATGGGCGGCGTTGCGCGCCCGCGCCTGCAGTGCCGCTTCGGCGGTGGCGAGGCTTTGCGTGGTGAAGTAGGTCACCATGCCGAATTCGGTCAGCAGGGCCGGCAGCAGCGCAATCACCAGGATGCGGCTGCGAATGCTGGAAAGCGACAGCCGGCTGGCCAGGGCGCGCAGGGCGTTCACAGGCTTCAGTTTTTCTGCATCAGCCGCTGGATTTCCAGCACGGCTTCGGTGCGGTTGGTGACGCCGAGCGCGCGGAAAATCGCAGCGATGTGGACCTTTACCGTGCTTTCCGACATCGACAGCATGCCGCCGATGGCCTTGTTGGCGCAGCCCTGCGCCAACAAGCGCGCCACGTCGAGCTGGCGCGTTGTCAGCCCGCTGTCATGCAGGGCCTCGAAACTGGCCGGCGCGGCAGAAAACAGGCCGGACGTCGGATCGCCCAGGCAGGCCGGCACATAGATGTCGCCTGCCAGCACCTGGCGCAGCGCGGCCAGCATCATGGCCGTGGTGGCGGCCTTGGGAATGTAGCCGAGCGCGCCGGCTTCGAGCGCGCCGCGAATGTCCTGCGTTGCCTCGGATGCGGACAGCACCACCAGGGGGATGTCGGGAAAGCGGTTGCGGTACTGCGCGATGCCCTGCGTGCCGACGAAGCCAGGCATGTTGAGGTCGACCACGGCCAGATCCAGATCGGGATGCAGGGCGGTCTGCGCGAACAGGGTGGGATAGTCATGGGCGTCGATGATTTCCACCGGCGGGTCCAGCTGCGACAACACCTGTCTCACCCCCTCGCGCATCAGCGGGTGATCGTCGGCCAATAGGGTCTTCATGGGCGCACTCCCTGCATGGCAGGGATTCTAGCGCCGCTTGCGTGGGAGGGGTTATTCGCTGCGCACCTTGCGCTGGCCTTCGTCGATGGCGGACAACAGGTAACCGAAATAGTAATCCGGGATCAGCAGGCCGACCACAGGCTCGCTGGCCGCGTTGCCCTGGGTGTCGAACACCATCACGGTGGGCACCAGGTAGACCTTGTGCGCGGCGGCAAACGCGCCCTCGGTGGTGAGCGTGCCGTCGAAGCCGGTTAGCGGCGCGGTCGAATTGATGGTGACTTCGCGGATGATCACGCGCGCACGGTAGGCCGGGTCCTTTTGCATCGGCAGCAGGTACTCGCGCTTGACCTGATCGCAATACGGACAGCCCGGGGTGGTGAACAGCACCATGACGGGCACCTTGCGTTTGGCTGCGTTGCGCGCGTCGGCCTGAAAGTTCTTCGCGTGCACCAGCCCGCCTGCCGCGGCGACCGGGCCGGCCAGCAGCATCGCGCATGATAAAATCAGCACCCAGGCCGCGAACAGCCGAGCGCCGAAAATGCTTCCCGCAGGTGAAAGTGAATACTTCATGTTTCTCAGTGTCGCGCCATCCATCGCCGAATCCAACAGTCCATTTTTACCTTAGCCATGCACATCCTGACCATCGCATCCCGTGAAAGTGCCCTTGCCATGTGGCAGGCGGAGCATATCCGCGACCGCCTCGCCGCGCTGCACCCGGGCTGCACGGTCAATATTCTGGGCATGACGACGCGAGGCGACCAGATCCTCGATGTCACGCTGTCCAAGATCGGCGGCAAGGGATTGTTCGTCAAGGAACTCGAAGTCGCCCTCGAAGCGGGCGAGGCCGATCTCGCGGTGCATTCGATGAAGGACGTGCCGATGGAGTTGCCGCCCGGATTCGAACTGGCGGTGATTGGCGAGCGCGAGGACCCGCGCGACGCCTTCGTGTCGAACCGCTACGCCCATCTGTCGGACCTGCCGCCCGGCGCCGTGGTCGGCACCTCCAGCCTGCGCCGCGAAGCGCAGCTGCGCGCACGCTATCCGCATCTGGCGGTGAAACCCCTGCGCGGCAACGTCGGTACCCGTCTGAAAAAACTCGACGAAGGCCAGTTCGACGCGATCCTGCTTGCCGCCGCCGGTCTCAAGCGGCTCGGCCTCGGCGACCGCATCAAAAGCCTGCTGTCGGTGGAAGACAGCATCCCCGCCGCCGGCCAGGGCGCGCTCGGCATCGAGATCATGCGCGGCAGCCGCGAGGTGGCGGCCATGCTCGGCGCACTTAACCACCCCGAAACCGCCGCCTGCGTGCGCGCCGAGCGCCAGGTCAGCCGCGTGCTCGGCGGCAGCTGCCAGGTGCCGCTCGGCGCGCACGCAGTGCTGGAAAACGGCCGCCTGGTGCTGAACGGTTTCGTGGCGAACCCGGACGGCAGCGCCTACCTGCACGATCGCGCCGAGGGCGATGCGGCCGACCCCGAAGCGGTCGGCCAGGCGCTGGCCGACAAGCTGCTGGCGCAAGGCGCGCGCGCCATTCTCGACGCCCTGCCTGCATGACCGGCGTGCTGGCCGGACGCACCGTGCTGGTGACGCGGCCGGCGCACCAGTCCGTCGCGCTGGTGCAGGCAATCGAGGCGGCGGGCGGCCACGCCTACGCGTTTCCGGCGCTCGCCATCGAAGCGGTGCCGGTGGCCGATCTGAGTGCGGCGCTGGCGCAGCTGCGCGCAGCCGATCGGGTGATTTTCATCAGTCCCAATGCCGTGCAGTTCGGCATGGCGGCGATCCGCTCGGCCGGCGGGCTGCCGGCCGCGGCCGAGGTGTATGCCGTGGGGCCGGGCACGGCACGCGCGCTGCAGGCGCATGGCGTCAATGGGGTCGTGATCCCGCCCGGTCAGGACACTGAAGCGTTGCTGGCCTTGCCGCAATTGCAACAGCTCGCGGGCCGGCGGGCGGTGATCGTGCGCGGCGTCGGCGGCCGCGCGCTGCTGGCCGGGACGCTGGCCGCGCGCGGCGCGCAGGTGCACTTTCTGGAATGCTACCGGCGTCTGCGGCCGCAGGCGGATGCCGCACCGTTGCTGGCCTGCTGGCAAGCGGGCGGCATCGACGCGGTGACCGTCGCCAGTGCGGAAACCCTGCATAATCTGGCCGCCATGCTGGGCGAGGCGGGCGCGTCGTTGCTGAGGCATACTCCACTCTTCGCGCCGCATGAGAAAATCGCCGACGCCGCGCGCCAGTTCGGCGTCGCCCACGCCGTTGCCACGGCGGGCGGCGATACCGGTCTGGTAGCCGGCCTGCTCAACTGGTTCAGGAACACCCCATGACCGATACGCCCGACACGCCCGTTTCGCCCCCCGTCGTCCCGCCCGCCGCCGCGCCGGCGCAGACCGGCGCGCATTCTGCGTCCTCGCCGCTGGCGCTCGTCGCATTGCTGATCGCGGCGCTGGCGATGGCCGCCGCCGTCTGGTCATGGATCGACAGTCACGAACGCATCCGCGACCTGAAAACCGAACTTGGGCGCAAACTTGCCGAAACCGGCCAGGACTCGAGCGAAACCCGTTTGCTGGCGCGCAACGCCGACGATGCAATGCGGCAGGCCACCGAGAGGCTGTCCCATCTCGAGTCGCAGATCGCCACTTCGCAGCAGCAGCAGCTTTCGATCGAGGCGCTCTACAAGGAGTTGTCGCAGGGCCGTGACCAGTGGGCGCTGGCCGAAATCGAACAGGTGCTGCTGACCGCCGCGCAGCAACTGCAGCTGGCCGGCAATGTGAAGGCCGCGATCATCGCGCTGGAAGGCGCCGATACCCGTCTGCAGCGCCTCAACAAACCGCAGTTCACCAACCTGCGCCGCGCGATCGCGGCCGATCTCGCCAGGCTGCGCGCGGTGCCTTCGCTCGACGAAGTGGGCGTGACCGCGCGCATCGAGGCGCTGGCGGAACGCGCTGCGGGCTGGCCGCTGGCGAGCGCGCAGGGTTCCGAAGCGCCGTTGGCGCCGCACACCGGCAGCCGCGCGAGCGGCATCGGCCAGGAGTTGTGGGCCGAGCTGAAACGTCTGGTGCAGATCCGCCGCATCGAAGGCAACGAAGCGGTGCTGCTGCCGCCCGACCAGGCCTATTTCCTGCGAGAGAATCTGCGCCTGCGCCTGCTGTCCGCGCGGCTGACGCTGCTGGCGCAGGATCAGGCGGCATTCCGGGCCGATCTGCGCGCGGTGGCGGAGATGCTGACCCGCTACTTCAATACGCGCGATGCCGGCGTGGCCGCCGCGCTCAAGGAAATTGAACGCCTGAGCGGCCTGCAGGTCGCGCGCGAGCTGCCCGGCATCGAGACCAGCCTGGCCGCGCTCGAAGCGTCGAGGGGGGATCGCTGATGCGCTGGCTGGTTTCCCTGCTGATCGTTGCGGTGCTGGCCATCGCGCTGGCGATGGCCGGCCGCTATGACCCCGGTTATGTGGTGCTGGTGTATCCGCCGTGGCGCATGGAAATCTCCTTTATCAGTTTCATGCTGCTGCTGGTCGGTTTGGTGGTGGGTGGCATCGTGCTGCTGCGGCTGGCATTGCTGACGCTCAACCTGCCGAGCATCGTGCGCGCGCAGCGCGAGCGCCGCGCCGCCCGCAAGCGCGACGAGAACTTTATCGGTGGTCTGATGGCCTATATCGAATACCGCTATCAGGATGCCGAGCAATCGCTCGGCCAGTGGCAGGGCGACGATCCGCGCCTCGCGGTGGCGCGCGTGCTGGCCGCTCGCGCTGCGCAGGAGATGCGCGCCACGCCGCAGCGCGAGCGTCATCTCAAGGAGGCAACCGAACACGGTGCCGAACTGGCCGCGCAGCTGTTCGAGGCGGAGACGCGGCTCGACGCCAAGGAAGCGAGCGCCGCGCTGGTGGCGATCAGCCGCGCCAAGGAAATCGCGCCGCAGCACACGACCTTGCTGCGACTCGAACTCAAGGCTCGCCAGATGACCGGGCAGTGGGACGAGGTCGACCGCCTGCTGGATGCGCTGATGCGCGCCAACGCGCTCGAGCCCGGCCTCGCCTTGCAGTATCGCCGCATGGCCTATGCTGAAAATCTGAAGCGGCGTGCCGACGACGATCGCGGTCTGCTGGAGTACTGGAAGAAAGTGCCGTCCAATTACAAGGTCGACGCCTGGGTGGCGCGGGCCGCGGCCCGTGCCTTCATCCTGCGCGGCGGCCATGACACCGCGCTCGACGTGCTGGAAGCCGCGCTCAATCACGAGTGGCACGAGGAGCTGGTGCTGCTGTACGGCGAAGTGCACGGCAGCGGGCCGACCCGGCAGATCGAGCAGGCCGAGAAATGGCTGCAGTCGCATCCGCGCGATGCCCATCTGCTGCTGGCGCTGGCGCAGTTGTGCAGCGTGCAGCAACTGTGGGGCAAGGCGCAAAGCTATCTGGAAGCCAGCCTTGCCATTGCGCCGAGCGCCGAGGGCCATATCCGCATGGCCGAACTGAAAGCGCAGAACAACCAGCCGGGCGAGGCCAGCCTGCATTACCAGAAAGCCCTGGCGCTCTGTCGCGCCGGCTAGGAATGGGGATTTTGGGCGCCGCCGGGGCTGCCGCGCATAATGTCCGATCAATTGGATTCTTGAGGAGGTGTCGTGATGCATGACCGTTTTCTTGCCGCAGCCGTTTTCGTGCTGGCCACGCTGCCACTGTCCGTTCCCGCTGCGGCCGCCACGGCGGCGCCCAAGGCGCAGAGCACGGCGCAGTCCAGCATCTACAAGATGAAGATCAAGCCGGGCGTCAGCCTGGGCGAGGCCGCCGATTCGATGCGCCTGCGCGCCAATGCGCTGAACCTGCAGCTTGTAGCCGAGCTGCCGATGTCCAAGCAGGTGGAAGCCGTGACGGGCAAGCCGCAACGCACCATCATCATTTTCCAGTTCTGCGATGCGGTCCTGGCGCGGGACCTGATCGAGGTGAACATGGATTTCTCGATTTACATGCCGTGCCGCATTGCCCTGATCGAGGACGCGAGCGGCCAGGGCTGGCTGGTGATGATGGACGTGAGCATCGATGCAGTGGCGCAGGAAAAACGCCTGCCGCCCGCCCTGAAGGAGCGCATCACGGCGGTGCGCAATGCGCTGATCAACGTCATGCAGGCGGGCGCCGGCGGCGAGTTGTAGTGCTGCTTCAGGCGGCGTCGGTGCGCTCCGCATCCGCCGCGTAGACGAAGGCGTCGGCAAAGAATTCGTCTTCGGGCAGGCGGCGCGTTTTTACAAAACTGTCGCGCGCGCTGTCGATCATGACCGGCGCGCCGCAGGCATACACCTGATAGCCCGACAGGTCGGCGAAATCGGCCAGCACCGCCTCGTGCACGAAGCCGGTGCGGCCCTGCCAGGCGTCGCCCGGCTCCGGGTTCGACAACACCGGAATGAAGCTGAAGTTGGGCTGCTCGGCCAGCCATTGCTGCGGCAATTCGGCCATGTACAAATCCTTCAGCGAGCGCACCCCCCAGTACAGCACCAGTTCGCGGTCGGTGTGCTCGGCAAAGGCGTGCTCCAGCATGGCCTTGATCGGCGCAAAGCCCGTTCCGCCGGCGATGAAGATCATCGGCTTGTCGGATTCCTCGCGGATGAAAAAGCTGCCGAGCGGCCCTTTCAGGCGCAGGATGTCGCGCTCCTTCAGACTGGTAAACACCTGGTCGGTGAAAAGACCGCCCGGCACGTGGCGGATGTGCAGCTCCAGCAGCGCATCGTCGTGCGGCGGGTTGGCGAGCGAATAGCTGCGCGTCTTGCCGTCCTTCAGCTGGAAATCGATATATTGTCCGGCGAGGTATTGCAGGCGTTCGTTGGCCGGCAGCTTGATCTTCATCACCATCACGTCGTCGGCCCGCCTTTCCAGCTTTTCCACCCGGCACGGCAGCGTCTTCACCACGATATCCCGGGCGGCGCCGATTTCCTTGGCTTCGATGACCATGTCGCTCAAGGGTCTGGCGCGACAGAACAGCGCGCGGCCCTGCGCCTTCTCCTCGTCCTTCAGCGCATTGGGCGAATGCGTGCCATAGTCGAGCTGGCCGGACACCACGCGGCCCTTGCAGGCGCCGCAGGCGCCGTTGCGGCAGCCGTAGGGCAAGGCAAAACCTTCGCGCAGCGCGGCCTCGAGGATGGTTTCATCGTCGTCGACGCTGAACTGGTGCCCGCTGGGCTGAATGGTGACCTGATACGGCATGATGTGGGCTTAAAATGCGACAAAACGGTGGATTATCGCCCGGGAGGGCGGAGTTTTCACCTTGGCAAGGACGAGGTTACAGGCGGACGCATGAAAACGATCTTGATCGTGGGGTTTGGCGATGTCGCAGAACGGCTGGTGAAGCGCTACGGCCGCCAGGCCGCATTCATCGGCCTGACGCGGCGGCCCGAGCGCGCCGTCGCGCTGCGCGCGCTCGGGGTGACGCCCTATGTCGGCGACCTCGATGTGCCGGCGACG
>JAKACL010000135.1 GCA_021821425.1 Pseudomonadota bacterium | reverse complement strand
TTCGTGCAGCATACGGCCGCGATTCCTGACCACAAAACGCACCGTGTCGCCTTCCCGGACGGTTAGCTGATCGGGTATGAAACGCATGGCGTCGGTCATGTCGATCGTGACTGTACGGGTGACCTGCGCGGGCGCGCCCGCAATGCCCCAGGCGGTCTGCTCGGCAGCGTCTTCCACGGCCGGCGCGTGTTTCTTCTCGCCATGCGCGAGGACGGGCAGGGTCGCGGCCGTCGACAGCAGCGCGATCAACACCAGGGTGGGTTTCTTCATTTCGATCTCCTTGAATCAATGGCCAGCATGGCCGCTCGGTTTGCGCACGGTGACTTCGACGTCCCCCGGCCTGCCCTGGGGCGAAGCGGCGTGCGGCGCGCGCACCGGCACGGCGACCGTGCCCTCGACCTCGCGCGCCACGGAGCCGGGCGGATGCTTGAACCAGCCCGGGTCGGCATAGTCGCCGCGCTTCTGCTCGCGCCGCACCTTCATCACGGTGAACATGCCGCCCATCTCCACCGATCCGAACTGACCTTGGCCGGTCATCATCGGCAGGGTGTTGTCGGGCAGCGGCATTTCCATCTCGGCCATGTCGGCCATGCCGCGCTCGCCCATCACCATGTAGTCGGGGACGAGCTTCGTGATCTTGCCGGCAAGTCCGCTGTGGTCGACCCCGATCATCGTCGGCACGCCGTGGCCCATCGCGTTCATCGTGTGGTGGCTCTTGTGGCAGTGGAAGGCCCAGTCGCCTTCTTCGTCGGCGAGGAACTCGACCTGCCGCATCTGCCCGACCGCAATGTCGGTGGTCACCTCCGGCCAGCGCGATCCCTTCGGCGTGGGCCCGCCGTCGGTGCCGGTCACCTCGAATTCCACCCCGTGCAGGTGGATCGGATGGTTGGTCATGGTGAGGTTGCCGATGCGGATTCGCACCCGGTCGTTGAGCCGCACGTTGAGGCTGTCGATGCCGGGGAATGCCCGACTGTTCCAGGTCCACAGGTTGAAGTCGAGCATGGTATTGACCGCGGGCGTGGCGCTGCCGGGGTCGATGTCGTAGGCGTTGAGCAGGAAGCAGAAATCGCGGTCGACCGTCTCGATCAGCGGGTGCCTGCCCTTGGGATGCGTCACCCAGAAACCCATCATGCCCATCGCCATCTGCGTCATTTCGTCGGCGTGCGGGTGGTACATGAAGGTGCCGGGGCGACGGGCGACGAACTCGTAGACGAAGGTCTTGCCCGGCTTGATCTGCGGCTGCGTCAGCCCGCCGACGCCGTCCATGCCGTTGGGCAGGCGCTGGCCGTGCCAGTGGATGGTGGTGTGCTCGGGCAGGCGGTTGGTGACGTAGATGCGCACGCGGTCGCCCTCGACCACCTCGATGGTGGGACCGGGCGACTGGCCGTTGTAGCCCCACAGGTGCGCCTTCATGCCGGGCGCGATCTCGCGCACCACCGGTTCGGCAACCAGGTGGAATTCCTTTACGCCATTGTTCATCCGCCACGGCAGCGTCCAGCCGTTCAGCGTCACCACCGGGTTGTAGGGGCGTCCGTTCGGCGGCACCAGCGGCGGCCGGGTGTCGGGCGAGTCGGTGCTGACGATCTCCGGCAGCCGCGCCATCGCAACCGGACTCACGCTGCTTGCAGCGGCCACGCCGGCGAACTTGAAAAAATCACGTCTTGAAGTCATGTCGGTTCCTTGCAGTCAATGGCCCCCGCCCGATTCGGCGGCGGCAGCAGCAGTGTTGGCGGGCATCGTCATTTGGCCGGGCGTGCCGACCAGCGCCATCTTCAAATCGGCATCGGCCAGCCAGAAGTCGCGCTGCGCCTCGATGGCGGCGTTGACCGAGCCGATCTGCGCGCGCGCATCGGCCAGCAGCTCGAACACCCCGATCAGCATGCCGTTGTAGCGCAGCAGGTTTTCTTCGGAAATACGCTGCTTCAAGGGCACCACTTCGTCGCGCAGATGCCGTGCGATCGCATACTGGCTGTGCTGCAGGGCGTAGGCTTCGCGCACTTCGGAACGCGCGTTGACTGCGGTTTCGCGCGCGCGCTCCAAAATTTGCCGATAGCGCGATTCGGCCTGCACCACGCGCGTCTGTCCCCAGTCGAACAGCGGCAGTTCGAAACTGATTTCGTAGCCCCGCTGCACCGGCGCCTCGTTCGAGCTGTTGTGGACGATGCCGAGCTCGAGCACGTTGATGAAGCGCGTGCTGCGCGTGAGTCCGAGGTTTTTTGCCAGCGCTTCGCTCTGCAGTTTCACCGTCTGCAGATCCAGCCGCGACGCCATTGCCTGCTGCTCGACATCCGCCAGCTGCGGCAAGCTGGCAGGCAGATCGGGCAACCGTTCGGGCAGTTGCACTTTCTCCGCGTTGGGCAGCCCCATCAACCGCACCAGGCGCTCGCGCGTCTGCAGCTTCGCCTGCTGGGCGCGTGCCACCGCCAGCGCGGCGTCGGCATAAAACGACTGCTCGCGCGCCTGCTTCAACTTGCTCCAGTTGCCCACCTGCGCCATCCGGCGCGCCAGTTCTGAACCGGCTTCGGCCGCCTCCATCGCCTGCTGCTGGTAATGCGCGGTCTGGGTTGCGGCCACCGCCCGCACCCAGGCACGGCGCGTGTCCGCCGCCAGCCGCAGCACTTTCAGCACCAGGTCGCGCCGGGTCTGCTCGAACAGGCGCTGCTCGATGTCGACGCGCATCGGCATCGTCAGCAGCCGCGCCAGGTTGAGGTGCAGGCTGCGCTCCCATTCCACCTCGGATCCCCGGGTCAGCCGGCCGATGGAAAACCCGGGATTGGGCAGTCGCCGTGCTGCCACCCAGTCGGCCTCGGCGATGCCGAGTGTATTGAAGGCCGCCTGCAGGCCGGGGTTGTTCAGGAGCGCGATCTGCACCGCATCGTCGGCCGAAAGCGGTCCGGCCAGCAGCGCGTCGACGCGCTGCTGCGCCGCGCCGCGGCTGGCATCATCGCGGGTCCAGACGACGTCCTGCGGGATATGCGTGCGGGTGGCGGACTGGATAGCGTCCACGCCGCCGTCTTTGGAAAAACTCGCGCAGCCGCCCAGCAGCGCGACTGACAGCACGGCGAGTACAAGCGTACGGGGGGGGAAAGGATTTGTATTCATGGCGTTCCCTCAATGTCCGTGATGGCCATCATGGCCATCGCCCTTCGGCCGGGCCGGGTCGGCCCCATCGCCGGCCGGCTGTGATTCGCGCAGATAGGTGCGCCAGCCGCCGACCTCGCCGACCCGCTCGTTGGCCTGGCGCCAGTCCTGCAGCGGCTCGTCGCGCCAGCCCTGGTAGTGATTGAAGGGCGCAGGCATCGCCTGTGCGCGTACCGGGGGCTCGGCGGCATGCGTTGCAGGCACCCACAGCGACCAGGCAAACAGGCCGGTTGCGGCCAGACGGAATACGGGTGCGCGCGCCAACCGCGTCGCACGTCGGAATAAAGCGTTCAGCATAGAGAACCTCGCATATCACGCAGCCAAGGCTGCGCTCACAATCGATGGACGCGCCGTCGGGCGGCGCGGGATTCAGGCGAAGGTGGGTCGGGGAGGCCGCTCGGGGCCGTCGGGAACAAAGCCGCTGAAGGGCTGGAGGGACAGGTCGCCGTAGCGACACACGGCCGGCACATCGGCCGGCACGTCGGCAGCGGGAATCGGCAGCGCCGACGCCAGCGCGCAGCTTGCGCAGTGCTTGCAGTCAGGTTGCGCGGCGGGGGCGGGGGTCGGCTCCGCCTCGTGGCACGGCGTCGTCATCGTCGCGTCGACCAGCGCCACCCCGGCCACCGTGGCGGGGTGCGCGAAGGCGCACCCCAGCATGGAAGCGGACGCCAGCGCCTGCAGCGGCAGGGCAAGCATCAGCAACATCAGCAGGAATCGATGGAAGCGGGATCGCACGCCGGCAGTGTAATCAAAAAAGGGGCGCTGCCCAAGAGACTGCCGGCCGCGCCGCGGGTTCCCACGCCGGTGCCGGCAGTCAGCCGCGTCGCTTGCGGGGCTCGTAATGCACCACCGCCCGCATGATCTCGGAATAGGGAAACTCGCTGCAGCCGCCGAAATGCACATGCCCCTGCAGCACGGTCGCGGCGATGTCGGTGGTCTCGTTGCCCGCCGCGTCCATCGCGGCGGCGAGCCCCCGCACGCCGCCGCACTGGGCGCGGATTTCCTTGCCGAACGGCCACGGTGCATCGGGGCTGGTCTTCAGCGCGAACTGCGCGTTCTCGTGCAGCGCCTGGTAAAAAACCAGGCAGAGTTCGCGCACCTCCGGATCGCTGCAGGCAATCGCCTCGCGCTCGGCCAGGTTGAGCTTGTGCGAGCGGCTGCAACTGACGCAGCGCGACAGCAGCGCCCGCTCGAACGGACAGCTGTATTCGATGTAAGCCTTGCGGGCCAGCTTATAAGCGTCTTCGTTGTACTCAGCCATCGGACACCCTCAATAATCTACTGCGCGGGCGTGATCCGGGCGCGTCCGATGCTCGGAATCCTCATGTACATCGAGTACATTCCGGTTCCTGCGCTTCGGGCGCGCCCGGCTGACGCCCTGCTCGCTACGATTCTTGAGGGCGTCCTTTCGTCTTTCAAGCACAGGCGGAAGGATTACTACCAGTCGTCACCGGAGAGGGTTTTTTCCAGCTCGCGCTCGGCAGTGAGCGTTTCCTGCGCGGTAATTTCGTTGTCGGCGAAAATCATCTTGTACTTGTCGCCGGTCTTGGGGTCGAGGGTCTTGCGCAGTTCGTTGGTGTGCGCCTTGGCTTCCTTGAATGTCGCCCACTCGCCCTGCTTTTCCAGTACTTTGAACATTCCCATGCGGAAAACGTAGTAAGGCATGATTTCTCCTAGCTCAATTTGCCGTGGCACTGCTTGTACTTCTTGCCCGATCCGCACGGGCAGGGTTCGTTGCGACCGACCTTGGGATAGGCGTCGCCCGGGACGGCCGTCGTGCCCACGGCGGCTTCGGCAAAGTCGCGCCCCTCGTCGTATTCGGTGTGTTCGAACTGCATGTTGGGCGGCTCGTGCAATGCGACCGCCTGCACATCCTCGGGCGCACGCACCTGCACGGTTGAGGTGATCTGCGTCACTTCCGCCTTGATCGCGGTAAGCATGGCGGAGAACAGCTCGAACGCCTCGCGCTTGTATTCCTGCTTGGGCTGCTTCTGCGCATAACCGCGCAGGTGGATGCCCTGGCGCAGGTGGTCGAGCGCGGACAGGTGTTCGCGCCAGTGCGAATCCAGGCTCTGCAGCATCACGGCGTGCTCGAACTGGCGCAGCCCTTCGGCGCCCACCCGTGCTTCCTTCTCTTTGTAGACCGCATCGGCGGCCTCGCAGATTTTTTTGCGCAGACCGGTCTCGTCGAGCTGCTTGTCTTCGTCCAGCCACTGCTGCAACGGCAGGTCGAGCGTGAATTGCGCGGCCAGCGTCTTTTCCAGCCCTGCCACGTCCCATTGCTCGTCCATGCTGCCGGGCGCGATGTGCAGGTCGACGGTCTCGTTCAGCACGTCGTCGCGCATCGCGCGGATGGTCTCGCTGATGTCGGCGCTTGCCAAGAGTTCGTTGCGCTGCTCGTAGATGACCTTGCGCTGGTCGTTGGAGACATCGTCGTATTCGAGCAGCTGCTTCCTGATGTCGAAGTTGCGCTGTTCGACCTTGCGCTGGGCATTCTCGATCGCGCGCGTCACCCATGGATGCTCGATCGCCTCGCCCTCGGGCATTTTCAGCCGGTCCATGATCGCGGCGACGCGGTCGGACGCGAAGATGCGCAGCAGCGGATCTTCCAGCGACAGGAAGAAGCGGCTGGAGCCGGGGTCGCCCTGGCGTCCGGAGCGGCCGCGCAGCTGGTTGTCGACACGACGCGACTCATGCCGTTCTGTGCCGATGATATGCAGGCCTCCGGAAGCCAGCACGGCATCGTGGCGTACCTGCCAGTCGGCCTTGAGCGCAGCGGTTCGGCTCGCTTTTTCGCTGTCGGACAGCGTCTCGTCGTGGCTGATTGCGTCGAGTTCCTTCTGGATGCTGCCGCCCAGCACGATGTCGGTGCCGCGGCCCGCCATGTTGGTGGCGATGGTGATGCCGCCCGGCATGCCCGCCTGCGCGATGACTTCGGCCTCGCGCGCGTGCTGCTTGGCGTTGAGCACGTTGTGCGGCAGGCCGGCCTTTTTCAGCTCGGCCGACAGGTGCTCGTTGGCCTCGATCGAGGTGGTGCCGACCAGCACCGGCTGGCCGTTGGCGTTGCGCGCGCGGATGTCGTTGATCACCGCCTGGTCGCGCTCGGCGGCGGTGCGGTAGACCTGGTCGTGCTCGTCCTTGCGGATCATCGGCCGATGGGTCGGGATGACCACGGTTTCCAGGCCGTAGATGCTCTGGAATTCGAAGGCCTCGGTGTCCGCGGTGCCGGTCATGCCGGACAGCTTTTCGTACATGCGGAAGTAGTTCTGGAAGGTGATCGAGGCGAGCGTCTGGTTTTCCTTCTGGATCGATACGCCTTCCTTGGCCTCGACCGCCTGGTGCAGGCCTTCCGACCAGCGGCGCCCGCTCATCAGGCGGCCGGTGAATTCGTCGACGATGATGACCTCGTCGTTCTGCACCACGTAATGCTGGTCCCTGAAGAACAGCGCATGCGCACGCAGGGCGGCGTAGACGTGGTGCATCAGCATGATGTTGGAGGCGTCGTACAGGCTGCCGCCCTCGGGCAGCAGGCCCATCTCGGTGAGGATGGCCTCGACCTTTTCGTGCCCGGCCTCGGACAGCAGCACCTGGCGCGACTTCTCGTCGACCGAGTAGTCGCCTTCCGCTTCCTCGTCCTTCTGCCGGATCAGGCGCGGCGGCACCTGGTTGACCTGCAGGTACAGCGCGGTGTTTTCCTCCGACTGGCCGGAAATGATCAGCGGCGTGCGCGCCTCGTCGATCAGGATCGAGTCGACTTCGTCGATGATGCCGAAAGCCAGCGGACGCTGTACCTTCTCGCTCATCTGGTAGACCATGTTGTCGCGCAGGTAGTCGAAGCCGTATTCGTTGTTGGTGCCGTAGGTGATATCGGCGGCGTAGGCGGCCTGCTTGGCGTCGTGCGGCATCTGCGACAGGTTGACCCCGGTGGTCAGTCCGAGGAAGCCATACAGCCGGCCCATCCATTCGGCATCGCGGCTGGCGAGGTAGTCGTTGACCGTCACCACGTGGACCCCCTTGCCGGTGAGCGCATTCAGGTACGCCGCCAGCGTCGCCATCAGGGTCTTGCCCTCGCCGGTGCGCATCTCGGCGATCTTGCCGTCGTGCAGGACCATGCCGCCCACCATCTGCACGTCGAAGTGGCGCATGCCGAGCACGCGCTTCGACGCTTCGCGCACGACGGCAAAGGCTTCCGGCAGCAGTTTGTCGAGCGATTCGCCGTTTTCCAGCCGGGTTTTGAATTCGGCGGTCTTGCCGGCCAACTCGACGTCGGACAATTTTTCCAGCGCCGGCTCCAGCGCATTGATCGCCTTGACCTTTTGCAGGTATTGTTTGACCAGCCGCTCATTGCGGCTGCCGAAGACTTTTTTGAACAGGGATTGCAGCATGGGAAATCCGAAAATGCCCGCAGGACGCGGTAAATCCTTGAATCTTAACATAGCGCCACCGGCTTGCCGTGACGCCGCCCGGACGGCCGCGCGGGCGCCCCGCAAAGCCGTCCGGGCGGCCCTGCGTGCCCCCCTGGCATGAGTACGTCGAGCCTCGCCGACCTGCTGGCCAGCCAGCTGCCCAATGGCCTTGCGGCGCGCGCGCGCGCGCTGCTCGACATCCAGTCCGCGCTCGAGCGCGCCTTGCCTGCCGCGCTGTCCGGGCATGTACGCACCATGCAGTTCGAGGCGGGCATGCTGAGCCTGGCATGCGACAGCGGCGCCGTCGCCACCCGCCTGCGCGGCCAGACGGACGCACTGATCGCCAGCCTCGGCAAA
>JAKACL010000134.1 GCA_021821425.1 Pseudomonadota bacterium | reverse complement strand
CAGGCGGGCGAGCGCGGCATCGGCATCTTCGGTGCAGACGGCGGCGATGTATTCCATCCCGCGCCGTGCGTCTTCGAGCAGCAGCAAATGAATGCTTCGCGTTCCAATGGCTGGGTGTCGTCGGGGGAGTTGCGTGTTCTGGTGCAACCCGGCCGCACCGGGATTAAGCCGGCAGGGTCGGGTAAAATGCCGGGATGACCGAAGCCGCGCTCCTCGACCTGCCGCCCGACGCTGTCCCCGCCGCCCCTGTGATCCGGGTGCGCGGCGAGTTGCTGACCGAGTTGCCGCAGGACCTCTACATCCCGCCCGATGCGCTCGAGGTTTTTCTCGAGGCCTTCGAGGGCCCGCTCGACCTGCTCCTGTACCTGATTCGTCGCCAGAACCTGGACGTACTCGACATCCCGATGGCAGCGCTGACCAAGCAGTACATGGCCTATGTCGAGGCGGCGCGCGCGACGCGGCTGGAGCTGGCGGCGGAGTATCTTTTGATGGCGGCGATGCTGATCGACATCAAGTCGCGCATGCTGCTGCCGCGCCGCGAGCAGGCCGAAGAAGCCGGCGAGGACGACGACCCGCGCGCCGAGCTGGTGCGCCGCCTGCTGGAATACGAGCAGATGAAGCTGGCCGGCCAGCACCTCGACGCCATGCCACAGGCCGGGCGCGATTTCGACACCGTCAGCGTGTTCCTGCCGGCCGCCGCCAAACGCCTGCCGAGCCTGCATCCGGAGGAACTGGCCGCCGCCTGGCTGGCGATCCTGTCGCGCGCGAAGAATCGCACCCATCACCGCATCGGTCGCCAGGACCTGTCGATCCGCGAAATCATGAGCCGCATCCTGAAGCTGATGACGCCAGGCGAGTTCATGGAATTCAAGGACTTGTTTCCGGAAGCGGCGACAGTGCATGAACTCGTGGCCACCTTCCTCGCGGTGCTGGAACTGACCAAGGAAACCCTGCTCGACGTGACGCAGGCCGAGCCGTTTGCCCCCATCTACGTGAAGCTCCATGAATCTGCAGCCGACTGACCATCCCGACGATTTGAAACTGGTGCTGGAGGCGGCGCTGCTGGCCGCGGTCGAGCCGCTGACGCTGGCCGACTTCAAGCGCATGTTCGAGCAGGAATCGTCCGATCAGGGCCTGTCAAACGAGGTGCTGCGCCGTGCGCTGGACGAGTTGCGCGCGCAATGGCACGGCCGCGGCGTCGAGCTGGTGCAGGTGGCCGACGGGTGGCGCTTCCAGACCCGCGCCGAAATGCAGCCCTGGCTGTCGCGGCTGAAGAACGAAAAACCCCCGCGCTATTCGCGCGCGGTGCTGGAAACGCTCGCCATCATCGCCTACCGCCAGCCGGTCACGCGCGGCGACATCGAGGATATCCGCGGCGTCTCGGTCAATCCCAACATCATCAAGACGCTGGAGGAACGCGGCTGGATCGAGGCCATCGGCCATCGCGACGTGCCCGGCCGGCCCGCGCTGTTCGGTACCACCAGCCACTTTCTGAGCGACCTGGGTCTCGCCACGCTGTCCGAATTGCCGCCGCTGGAAGAGCTCGGCAATCTGGTCACCCCCGATGAAACGGCATTAATTCCTGAATTGCGCGAGGAATTGCTGGACAATGACGTCCCCCAGACGTTTGGCGCGGTGATCGAGATCGTCCGCGTTGCGCCCGCACCCGAGATCACCTGACATGGCCCGACCCGCTTCCCCCATCCGCCGCCCGCCCTCCGCCCCGATGGGGCGTGCGGCGAGCCGCCTGCAACAGGCGCTCGCCCCCGAAGCCGCGAGCGAGCGTCTGCAGAAGGCGCTGGCCTCGGCAGGCCTCGGCTCGCGCCGCGAAATGGAGGAGTGGATTGCCGAGGGCCGCGTGCAGGTCAACGGCGAAACCGCCCTCATCGGTAGCAAGGTCGGCCCGCGCGACATCGTCAAGGTCAGCGGCCGTCGCGTCTATCTGCGCTTCGACGAAAAGCGCACCCGCATCCTGATTTATCACAAGTCGGAAGGCGAGATCGTCACCCGCGACGACCCAAAGGGCCGCGCCACCGTGTTTGACGCACTGCCGAAGATCCGCGGCGCCAAGTGGATTTCGATCGGCCGGCTCGACTACAACACCGACGGCCTGATGGTCTTCACCACCGACGGCGAGCTGGCCAACCAGTTGATGCACCCGCGCTTCGAAGTCGAGCGCGAATATGCTGTGCGGGTGCTGGGCGAGCTGACGGAGGACATGATTGCGCAGTTGCTGGCCGGGGTGGAACTCGACGACGGCCCGGCGCAGCTGCAAAGCTGCTTCGCCGCCGGCGGCGAGGGCGCCAACAAATGGTATCGCGTGGTGATCAAGGAAGGCCGCAAGCGCGAAGTGCGGCGGCTGTTCGAGCACTTCGGCCTGACGGTGTCGCGGCTGACCCGGATTCGTTTCGGCCCGATCGTGCTGCCGCCGCAGCTGCGCCGCGGACAGAAAATGGAACTCGACGACGACCTGGTCGCGCGCGTGATGGAGTGGGCCGGCATGGCGCCGACGCCGCGCCGCCAGATCCGTGGCGTACCGAACAAGCACACCCGCAAGCCGCGCATGCGTTAACCGCTTTGGGCATCCCGTTCGCCCCCTCTCCCGCAAGCGGGGGAGGGTTGGGGATAACCAGCGACCCGTCCCTTCGGGTTGCCGCGAGAAAGCGCGTCTGCGGCGTTGCGCCGCTTGGCAAGGGAGGGCCCTTGCCAAGCGGCGCGCCTTGCATCCATCGCCTTCTCGCGGCAACGCGGACGCGAAATTAGTGTTAACACGCCCTAGTAGTTCCACCAGGGAGCAGCAGGGGGCAAGTCTGGCTGCGGCTTATTTCTCGGTCATTTTCCTGATGACACCGGCGGCCCATTCGCGTCCGCCCAGGCCGAAGGCCAGCGCGAAGGCCAGACCGACCGCGCCGAAGCCGATCTGGAATGCGGCGGTCAGCAGGGTGGTGCCGATCTCAAGCTGTTCCAGTGCAACGAACACCACGAAAACGATCACCGCATATTCCGCCATCGTGCTGATGGTCAGCGCGCCCTGCACGCCGATGTTGTTGAGGTAGGCGAAGACCATGCGGTTGATGAAGCGCGCCACCAGCACCCCGAACACCAGCACCAGGATGGCGACGATGATGTTGGGAATGTAGAACACCACCTTGTTGAACAGCTCGGCGACCATGTGCAGGCCCAGGCTGTTGGCCACGGTGACGACGACGACGAAGATGATGATCCAGTAGGCCAGTTTGGCGAGCAGTCCGGAAAGCGACACGTCCAGGTTGCCCTGTTTGAGGAAAGCCTCGATGCCGGTCTTATCCGCCAGGCTGTCGAAGCGCAGTACGTCGAGTAGCTTCATCACCCCGGTGCGTACCAGATTGGCCAATAACCAGCCGATAAACAGCAGCAGCAACGCCGCCAGCAATTGCGGCACAAACCCTGCAAGCTGCGTCCAGAACGTCGTCAGGGAATGGATAAAGACATCGAGTTGCTGCTGCATGGCATGCTCCTTCATCTCTGCAGAAAGCGCCATTATAGCGAACGGGCCTGCAGGGATTCCTACACTTGAATGACGCGCCACGCGGGGATCCGGGAGGCCTGTTCGCTGGGGAACTTTGTGCCTACACTGCGGGCATGCCTCTCCATTCCGTCCCGGCCGGATTCCTGCCTCACGACCAGTTGCCCAGGCTGGTGAGCCACCTCATGCAGCAGGGCTATCAATGCTTCGGCCCGGGCGTTGAGCATGGCGCCATCGTACTGCGCGAGCTCGCCGCGCCCGATGCCATTCCGCGCGGCCTGCAGGCCGCGCAATCGCCCGGGCGCTACCAGATGACGCAGGACCCCGAGCAGCGCTATTTCGCCTGGGCCAGCGGACCGCAGGCGATCAAACCGCTGACGTTCGCGCCCACCGAGTCGCTGTGGCGTGTAGCACGCGACGCGTCGGGCGCGCTGCAATTTATGGCCGTACTGCCTGCCGTTCGAAAGCAGGCCCTGATCGGCGTACGCGCCTGCGACCTCGCCGCGCTGACGCTGCAGGACGCCCATTTTCTGAAACCGGACGTTCGCGATGCGCATTATGCACAGCGGCGCGATGCGCTGTTTCTGGTTGCAGTGCAATGCGCCGAACCGGCGACGACCTGTTTTTGCGCATCGACTGGCGATGGCCCGACGCCGACCGCCGGCTACGACCTCGCGCTGGCCGAGTTGACGGACGGCTTTGTGGTCCACGCAGGCAGCGCGCGCGGCCAGCATGTCGTCGACGCATTGCATCTGTCGCCCGCCGATGCGCAGCGTCTCGACGACGCCCGCAAGCAGGGCGAAGCCGCGGCGTCCGCGCAGACGCGACGCTTGCCCGGGCGCAACCTGCGCGACGCGCTGATGAGCCGGCTGGAGCATCCGCGCTGGGACGCCGTGGCCGCGCGCTGCCTCGCCTGCGGCAACTGCACGGCAGTGTGCCCGACCTGCTTCTGCCATGCCGAGGTCGACGCGCCTGTGCTGAGCGGCGAATCGAGTTCGCACGTGCGCGAGTGGGATTCCTGCTTCGGCGAGTCGCACGGCCACCTGCACGGCTTCGATGTGCGGCCCGACATCCGCAGCCGCTACCGCCAGTGGCTGACCCACAAGCTGGCCGGCTGGCATGACCAGTTCGGCCGCAGCGGTTGCACCGGGTGCGGACGCTGCATCGCCTGGTGCCCGGTCGGCATCGACCTCACCGAAGAAGTGGCTGCCCTGACGGCACGCGAGGCCACGCCATGAACGATGCACCGCATGCGCTCGATGCCGGACCGCCGCATGCCGCCACCGTGGTGGCGCGCACGCAGGAATCGCCGACCATATTCACCCTCCGGCTACAGCTTGACGACCCGGCAGCGCAGGCCGCCTACCGCTTCGCGCCGGGCCAGTTCAACATGCTGTATCTCTATGGCGTCGGCGAAGTGCCGATTTCCATCATGTCCGATCCGGAAGAGCGGGATGGCATCGGCCACACCATCCGTGCCGTCGGCCGCGTCACCGAGGGCCTGGCCGCGCTGCAGCCGGGCGACCGGATTGGCCTGCGCGGACCGTTCGGGCGCGGCTGGCCGCTGCAGGAAATGGGCGGCTGCGATGTCGTGCTGGTGACCGGCGGCCTCGGCTGCGCACCGGTGGTGTCGGTCATCCATTACGTGCTGCGGCGGCGCGCACGCTTCGGCAAGCTGGTTATCATCCAGGGCGTCAAGCATGCCGAGGATCTGATCTGGCGCGAGCAGTACGACCAGTGGGCGCGCATGCCCAACACCCAGGTGCTGGTCGCGGCAAACGAGGGCGGCGCTCTGTGGCCCTGGCATGTCGGGCGCGTGACCGACCTGTTCGGCCTTGCCCGTTTCAATCCCGCGCGCGCGGTGGCAATGATGTGCGGGCCGGAAGGCATGATGCGCGCCGCCGCCGTCAGCCTGCTGGCGCATCGCCTGCCCGAGACGCACCTGTACCTGAGCATGGAGCGCAATATGCAGTGTGCAGTCGGACGCTGCGGCCATTGCCAGTTCGGCAGCGCCTTCATCTGCCGCGACGGCCCGGTGTTCAACTGGGGCGAGGTCAAGACCCTGCTCGGGCACCGGGGCTTCTGATGAACGCACCGACCCTTAACAAGCCACGCGTCGCGGTGCACAAGTTCAGCTCCTGCGACGGCTGCCAGCTGGCCTTCCTCAATCTGGGCGAGGACCTGCTGACGCTGGCCGGGCGCGTCGAGCTGGTGCATTTTGCCGAGGCCGGCCCGCTCGACCCCGACGCCGGGATCGACATCGCGTTTGTCGAAGGCAGCGTGTCGACACCGGAAGACCTCGAGCGCATCCAGCACATCCGCGCCCACAGCCGCCTGCTGATCGCGATCGGCGCCTGCGCGACCTCGGGCGGCATCCAGGCGCTGCGCAACGGCGTGTTCGACGCGGGCTGGGTCGCGCAGATCTACAGCCACCCCGAGGCGATCGCCAGCCTGGAACGCTCGACGCCGATTGCCAGCCATGTGAACGTGGATTTCGAACTGTGGGGCTGCCCGGTCAGCGGGCCGCAAATTGTGGCCGTGGCCAATGCGCTGCTGCTGGGCGTGGCGCCGCGCGACAACGCCGACAAGGTGTGCACCGAATGCAAGCGCCAGGGCCACCCCTGCATCATGGTCACGCGCGGCATCGCCTGCATGGGACCGGTGACGCGCGCCGGCTGCGGCGCCTTGTGCCCCGGCCTCGGCCGCGACTGTTACGGCTGCTACGGGCCGGCGGAAAACGCCAACGCCGAGGCGCTGGCGGCGCAGTTCGAAAGCCTGGGGCTGACGCCGCAGGCCGTGGTACACCGCTTCCAGTCGATCAACAGCCAGGCGCCGGCGTTCCTCGCCGCGGCCGACACGATCCTGAGACGCGGCGATGACTGAACAGCAGCGGAGCGTGGCGATCCACGTGCCGGTGCTGGCGCGGGTGGAAGGCGAGGGCGCGCTCGACCTGCGCATCGACGACGGCGACATCACCCAGCTGCGGCTGCGCATTTTCGAGCCGCCGCGCTACTTCGAGAAGTTTCTCGAAGGCCACCACTATTCGGAAATTCCCGATCTGGTGGCGCGCATCTGCGGCATCTGCCCGGTGGCCTACCAGGTCACCGCCGCGCAGGCGCTGGAAAAGCTGTATGGCGTCGAGCTCAGCCCGTGGGCGCGCGCGATGCGCCGGGTGTTCTACTGCGGCGAATGGATCCAGAGCCACAGCCTGCACATCCACCTGCTGGCGGCGCCGGATTTCTTCGGCTGCAACAGCGCGATCGAGCTGGCGAAAATCGCGCCGGATGCAGTCCGGCGCGGCCTGCGCATCCAGGCGCTGGGCAACGCACTGATGGACCTGTTCGGCGCGCGCTCGGTGCATCCGGTGGGCGTGCGCATCGGGGGTTTCCACGGCGCGCCGTCGCCGGACCGGGTTCGGGCGATCCGGGAACAGCTCGCCGCCGCGCTGCCCGAAGCCGAGGCGCTGGTCCGCTGGGCGGCCGCCATTGCGGTGCCGCAGGACGACCAGATCTTCACCTCGGTCGCGCTGCGCCACCCCGCCGAATACGCCATCGAGCACGGCGCCATCGGCGCCAGCGACGGCCTGCTGATCGACGCCGCGGCGTTCGACGCGCATTTTGCCGAACACCATGAAGCGCATTCCACCGCACTGTTCAGCCATTACCACGGCCAGCCGTACCTGGTCGGCCCGCTGGCGCGGCTGAACCTGAACCATGGCAGCCTGCCCGAGCAGGTTCAGGCGCTGCTGGCCGAAAGCGGGATTGCGCTGCCCAGCCGCAATCTGTTCCATGGCCTGGTCGCGCGCGCGATCGAAATCCTGCTCGCGCTGCACGAGGCATTGCATCTGCTCGACGATTACCGCATGCCCGATTCGCCGTGGCTGCCGGTCGCCCCGCGCGCCGGCGTCGCCATCGGCTGCACCGAGGCGCCGCGCGGCCTGTTGTGGCACCGCTATGAGATGGACGCCGAGGGCCGCGTGCGCAACGCGCGCATCGTGCCGCCGACCAGCCAGAACCAGGCGCGGATCGAGGAAGACCTGCGGCTGTCACTGCGCAACTTCGGGCTCGACCGTCCGGACGACGCGCTGCGGCTGCATTGCGAGCAGGTCATCCGCAACTACGACCCCTGCATTTCCTGCGCCACCCATTTCCTGCGCATCAAGGTCGAGCGCGGATGAGCCGGGTGCGTATCCTCGGCATCGGCTCGCCGGCGGGCGACGACCAGGCGGGCTGGCTGGTCGTCGACGCCTTGCAGGACGCCAGACAGGAGGGCGTCGATCTCGACAAGCTGGACCGGCCCGGCGCCAGCCTGATTCCGCTGTTCGCGGGCGTGTCCCGGCTCATCCTGATCGATGCGATGCGGGCCGGCGGCCAGGCGGGCGATATCCGGCGCTTCGCCTCGGAAGACTGGCCAGC
>JAKACL010000133.1 GCA_021821425.1 Pseudomonadota bacterium | reverse complement strand
GAGCGAACCCAGCAGCAGGTTCCAGCCGTCGACCAGCACGAACAGAATGAGCTTGAAGGGCAGCGCCACGATGGCGGGCGACACCATCATCATGCCCATCGACATCAGGATGCTGGCAACGACCATGTCGATGATCAGGAAGGGGATGAATACCGCAAAGCCGATCTGGAACGCGGTCTTCAGCTCGCTGGTGATGAAGGCGGGGATCAGGACGCGCATCGGCACGTCTGCCGCCGTTTTCATCGCGCCGTTGCCGGACATGCGGGCGAACAGGGCGAGGTCGCTTTCGCGCGTCTGCTTCATCATGAAGGCGCGCAGCGGAACCGCGCCCTTGTCGAGCGCTTCCTGCATCTGGATCTTGTTTTCCGCCAGCGGCTGGTAGGCTTCGACATAGATCTTGTCGAAAGTCGGGCCCATCACGAACAGCGTCAGGAACAACGACAGCCCAATCAGCACCTGGTTGGGCGGCGACGACTGGGTGCCCAGCGCCATCCGCAGCAGCGACAGCACGATGATGATGCGGGTGAAACTGGTCATCATCAGCAGCGCGGCCGGCAGGAAAGACAGCGAGGTGAGCAGCAGCAGGGTTTGCAGGCTCAGCGAATAGGTCTGGCCGCCGCCGCTTGCCGGCGTGCTGGTGAATGCGGGCAGTCCTGCCTGCGCCAGCGCCAGCGACGGCAGCAGCAGCGCCAGCATCATCAACACACCCTGTAACCAGCGGGGAAGGACTTGATTCGGCACGACGGAATTGGGTACGGCTGTATCAGGCACGGCGTTTCTCGATGAATTGCTGCAGACGCGCGGCGAAGCCGCCGGGTGCTGCTGCGGTGAGCGGCCGGGCTTCGCCGCGCGGCAGGGTGGCCAGCGCATTCACGCTGCCGGGTGCCACGCCCAGGACCAGCCAGGACTCGCCCACTTCCACCACGACCACGCGCTCGCGCGTGCCGACCGAGGTGCTGGCGACCACATGCAAGGGGCCCGACGCGCTACCGGGCGCGACACCCATGCGCTTGCCGACCCAGGCGGTGGCGACGATCAGCAGCAACACCGCGACCAGGCCGATGAAGACCTGCAGCAGGCTGCCGGCGGCCGAGGCTTCGGGTGCGGCGGCGTCCAGTGCAGTCGCGGCGTGCGCCAGCGCCGGCAGCATCAGGCTGCATGCAACGGCAAGGACAGCCCGCATCGGCTTCATCATTTGTTGAGTTTCCGGATGCGTTCGGCGGGGGTGATGATGTCGGTCAGGCGCACGCCGAACTTGTCGTTCACCACCACCACCTCGCCCTGTGCGATCAGGCAGCCGTTGACCAGCACATCCATCGGCTCGCCGGCCAGGCCATCGAGCTCGACCACCGATCCCTGCGCCAGCTGCAGCAGGTTCTTGATCGAAATCTTGGTTCGACCCAGCTCCACCGTCAGCAGCACCGGGATGTCGAGAATGAAATCGATGTCCTTGGCGAGGCCGCCCGACACGGTATTGCCGGCCAGTTCGGGAAAGATTTCGGGGTCGGCCTTGGCCGCCGGGATGGTGGTTTGTTCGGCCATGGCGGCCGCCCAGTCGTCCTCGGCGACGGCTTGATTGGTGTCATCAGACATTTGGGTCTCCTGTGTGCAAATCGGCCGAGCTGGCCGAGAGCAGTCTCTCGACGCGCAGGGTGTACTGGCCGTTGAATTTTCCGTAGGCGCATTCCATGACGGGTACGCCGTCCACCTTGGCTTCGATCGTTTTCGGGATGTCGAGCGGAATGATGTCGCCGACCTTGAGGTCGACAATGTCGCGCAGGCTGACGGCTGCGGTGCCGAGGTCGGCGACGAGCTCGACTTCCGCCAGCTGGATCTGCTGCCGCATCAGACGGATCCAGCGCTTGTCGACTTCCAGGTTTTCCGCTTGCAGGCTGCTGGCGAGCTGGTCCTTGATCGGCTCGATCATCGAGTAGGGCATGCACAGGTGCATTTCGCCGCTGATTTCGCCGAGCTCGATGGCGAAGGTCACCGCCACCACCACTTCGTTGGGCGTGGCGATGTTGGCGAACTGGGTGTTCATTTCCGAGCGGATGAATTCGAATTCGACCGGGAAAACCGGTTCCCATGACTTGGCATAGTTTTCGAACACGATATGCAGCACGCGCTGGATGATGCGGTGCTCGGTCTGGGTGAAGTCGCGGCCCTCGACGCGCGTATGGAAACGCCCGTCGCCGCCGAACAGGTTGTCGACCATCAGGAAGACCAGATCGGGGTTGAAAATGATCAGCGCGGTGCCGCGCAGCGGCTTGATCTGGACCAGGTTCAGATTGGTGGGCACCACCAGATTGCGGATGAACTCGCTGTATTTCGAGACCCGCACCGGGCCGACCGAGATTTCCACCCCGCGCCGCAGGAAGTTGTAGAGACCGATGCGCAGCAGGCGGGCAAACCGCTCGTTGATGATCTCGAGCGTCGGCATGCGGCCGCGCACGATGCGCTCCTGCGTCGCCAGGTTGTAGGGGCGCGCGGTCTTGCCGTCGATTTCTTCGCTGGGCGCCTCGTCGACGTCGCCCGTCACGCCTTTCAGCAGCGCATCGACTTCGTCCTGCGAGAGAAAGTTTTCGGCCATGGGTTTACTGGATCACGAAAGAAGTGAACAGGACGTCATCGACCAGCTGGGGTTCGCCGTCCGGATAGAGCGGCTGCTTTACCTGATCCATGATTTCCAGCGCGAGCCGCAGCTTGTGCTCCGGCGTGACCAGATCGTCCGGGTGCTTGGACGACAGCAGCGTCAGCAGCCGGCTGCGGACGCGCGGCATGTGCAGCTTGAGGATGTCCACCTGGGCCTGGTCGGTCACCTGCAGCGTGATATCCGCTTGCAGATAGCTCTCGCCGCCCTGCAGGTTCACGGTGAACGTGTCGAGGGGCAGGAAAACCGGCGCCTTGGGCGGTTCTGCCTTCGCCTCCTTGTGCGCATCGCCGGGCGACATGAAATACCATGCCGCGCCGCCGCCTCCGCCCAGCACAACCAGAACAAGGGCGAGCAGCACGATCAGTTTCTTCTTCGATTTGCCGGCGGGCTTGGCTTCGCCGGTGTCGTCGACTTCGACTGGGGGCGCTTCAGGTTTGGCCATCGATGCGGTTCCTGTGGGTTAAGAATTCGGTTCTGGTAGGGGAATTATCGAAGCCCGCAAGCGGTTTCGATGTCGGAAAAAGAGGGGGAAAAGGGACGCATATCGGTTTTATTGCCGGCAGCGGGCGCGCCAGTCCGGCGTGTGGCCCCGGTTTTATTGTGGGTCATGACCCGCCTCTCGGCCCGCCGATGGACGTGCGGCAAGACGCCCGTCAGGCGAAGGTGTCGACCAGTCCGCGGGACGGCCGGATGGGCAACTGGCCGGTCTGCATGGCGCCCAGCGCGTCGTCGCCCCCCGGGAGCAGGCGGGCGATCCCCTGGGCCTGGCGTGCGTCGCGCTCGTTCTGCTGCGGCGTTTCGCTGCTGACCGTTGCCTGCCCCAGCTCGATGCCGGCCTCGTTCATCATTTCGCGCAGGCGCGGGAAGGCGGCTTCGATCGCCTGGCGGACTTCGGGCTGGGCGGAAAAGAAACTGGCCGTGGCCTGGTCGTTCGACAGGTTGATCACCACCTGCAAGGGCCCCATGTTGGGCGGATTGAGCGTGAGCGTGGCGCTCTGCTGGGCGGCGCCCGCCATCCACACGATTTTTTCGCCCAGCGCCTGGTTCCAGGCCGGGGTGCCCACCTGGGGCGCGAGTTTGGGCGCCGCCGCTTCGTGCAGCGCCGCCAGCGTTTCAAACGCGGCGTGCGGCGCGGCGCGCAGCGTGGCGCCGGAGAGTTCCGGGGCGGCTTCGCCGGCATTCAGGGCACCGATCTTGCGGCTGCTTGCCAGCTGTTCCGAGAAGGCGGCGCCGGCCGCCAGTTTCGCGCCGCTGGCCTGGGCATCGGCCTTGATGGATATCGCCAAATCCTCTTTCCGGGCCCCGGCTTCGATTTTCTCGGCGGTCTGCCCGGACGGAATGGCCAACGGCGCACGGTCCTTGCGACCGGGCGGAAAAGGCTGCCCGTTGCCGGCGGCCATGGTGGAGAGGATGTCCGCGTCCGTTTCTTCCGCTGTGGTGACCGCTGCAGCTGCATCAAGCTGGCCCGGTGCGATCAGCGGCACCGGCAGGCCGGCGGGCACGGCCACCACGGCCGGATCGGCCGTCAGGAGGTCGGGCGCGAGCAGTTCAACCGCAATGGGCGTGGTTTCGGGCTTGGCCTCGGGCGCGGCGTCTGCCGCCTGCGTGGAGGTGCCCGCCGGTGCGGGGGTGTCGGATCTGGACTCGGCTTGGGCCGACCGGGCCTCGCCCGGCTGCGTGGCCGCATCGTCCTTGCGGCTGTTCGCCATTTCGCCGGACAGCACTTCGCTGAAAGGCGGTCCCGACGGGTCGGACGAGGCGCGGTCTGCCTGCTTTCCGGACGGGCTCGGGGGCTGCACGGGGTTGAGGTTCATGGCGTGTGCGTTCATGGGGTCGGTCCGGGCTCAGGAAGGGGTGGGCTTGTGTTGCGCGCTGCGGGTGGCGAATTCGTCGTTCTGCTTCTGCTCGCGCCACGCCTCGCGGCGCTGGGTTTCCTTGTCGGCGCGGCTGGCCAGCGTGACGAAGGACATTTTCTTCTGCTCGCAGGTCTGCCAGGCTGCGCGCGCCAACGCGACCCGCTGCTCGGCATCGCTGACGACCTTCTGCTGGCCGACGATCGCGTGGTCGAGCTTCTGCATGAAAACCTGGAAATTGTTGAAATGCGTGGTGCTGATGCCGCTGGCCAGGTTGGACTGGCAGCGTGCGGCGTAATCGTCGCGATACTGCCTCAGCAGATCGAGCTTCTGCTTCGCATCCTCGCCCGCGCGCAGCGCGATGCCGAGCAGACGGGCGGCCTCGTCGGCATCCTTGTTGGCGAGTTCGATCAGGGTATGCAGTGCAGTGATATGGGCCATGGGGTACGCGATCGGTTATGCGGGGGAGCGGAACAGGGCTTCGAGTTCGGCCAGGCTGGCGCCGACATCGGAGCGTTCCGAAATGTTCTGCTGCAGGAAGGCCTCGAGTGCCGTCTGCAGGCGGATGGCTTCGTCCAGCAGCGGGTCGGAGCCGGCGGCGTAGGCGCCGACGTTGATCAGGTCGCGGCTGCGCGCATAGCGCGAATAGAGCATTTTCAGGCGCCGTGCCAGATGCTGATGAGACGGGCTGGTGATGGTTTGCATCACGCGGCTGATCGACTGCTCGATGTTGATCGCGGGATAGTGGCCGCTTTCGGCGAGCGTGCGGTCGAGCACGATGTGGCCGTCGAGAATCGCGCGCGCGGCGTCGGCGATCGGGTCCTGCGGGTCGTCGCCTTCGGTCAGCACCGTATAGAAGGCCGTGATCGAGCCGCCGCCCGCTTTGCCGTTGCCGGCGCGCTCGACCAGCGACGGCAGCTTGGCGAACACCGACGGCGGATAGCCCTTGGTGGCGGGGGGCTCGCCGATCGCCAGCGCGATTTCGCGCTGTGCCATCGCGTAGCGGGTGAGCGAGTCCATGATCAGCAGCACGTTCTTGCCCTGGTCGCGAAAATGCTCGGCGATGGTGGTGGCATAGGCGGCGCCCTGCATCCGCATCAGCGGCGGCGTGTCGGCCGGGGCGGCGACCACCACGGCGCGGGCCAGGCCTTCGTCGCCGAGAATCTGCTCGATGAATTCCTTGACCTCGCGGCCGCGTTCGCCGATCAGGCCGACCACGATGACGTCGGCGCTGGTGTAGCGCGCCATCATGCCGAGCAGCACGCTCTTGCCGACGCCGGAGCCGGCGAACAGGCCCATGCGCTGGCCGCGCCCCACCGTCAGCATGCTGTTGATCGCGCGCACGCCGACGTCGAGGATTTCGGTGATCGGCGCGCGCCCGAGCGGGTTGGCGGCGCGCCGGTTGAGCGGCGCGGTGGCCACGGTCTGCAACGGGCCGAGCTCGTCGAGCGGGCGGCCGTTGCTGTCGAGCACGCGGCCGAGCAGGGCGTCGCCGACCGGCAGGTGGCGGGTGCGGTCGCTGGGGCGGCGGCGCGGATGGTTCACCTGGCCGATGCCGGGCAGGGTGGCGGTCACTTCCACCGGAAACACGCGCGCGCCGGGAACGATGCCCTCGATGTCGCTTTGCGGCATCAGAAACAGATGGTCGCCTGAGAAGCCGACCACTTCGGCCTCGATCTGCGAGCCGTTCGGCAGCGGCACGGTGCAGGCGCTGCCCACCGGCAGCTTCAGGCCCACCGCTTCCATGACCAGCCCGGCCATGCGGGTAACGCGACCCGACACCTGCATCGGCTCGGCGATCGCCAGCAGTTCGCCGCAGTCGTGCAGGTAGGCTTTCCAGCGGTCGCTATGGGTGTGCGGGTTCATTTTGAGTGTCAGACAATCAGCCAGTCGGAGTTCTTGCTCAGCGCGGCGGTCAACCGTTGCCAGCGGGTCGGCAGGGTGGCGTCGATCTGGTTGCTTCCGGTCTCCACGCGGCAGCCGCCCCGCACCATCTGGGTGTCGCCCGCCACCTGCCAGCCCATTTTCTCGAGTTCGTCGCCGATCTGTTTCTTGACCAGCAGCGCATCGTCCGGATGCAGGAACAGCAGGGCGGGCTGCTTCAGGACGGGCAGGTAGCGCACCGCTTCCTTGACAATGGGGATGACCAGCTCGGGCTGGATCGCCAGCGCAGAACGCAGCAGCGCTCTGGAGAAATCCATCGACAGATCAAGTATTTGCTGGGAAACGATTTCGTCGGCCTGGCGCAGTTCTGCGGTGAACGCGTCGGCCAGTTCGCGCAGCCGCGCGGCTTCGAGGGCCGCTTCCGCGCGCCCGGCGGCCAGCCCTTCGGCATGGCCGCCGGCGTAGCCTTCCTGCCGGGCCTGATCCTGGATCGCGGTGATCTGTTCGATCGTCGGGAGCTTGACGCCGGGGCCGCCGCCATGCCGGGCAGGGTGCGGGTCGGCATCGAAGCTGGTCATTTCCCACGGCTGGGCAGCATGGTCCGTGCTGGAAATCACACAATTAGACATATTGCTCCTCGCCCTTCGCGCCCAGCGAGATCTGGCCCTCGTCGGCCAGACGGCGGACGATCATCAGGATTTCCTTCTGCTGCGCCTCGACTTCGGACAAGCGGACCGGACCTTTCGATTCCAGGTCCTCACGCATCATTTCAGCGGCACGTTGCGACATGTTCTTGAAGATTTTTTCGCGCATTTCTTCCGATGCGCCCTTCAGCGCGATGATCAGCGAGTCGGACTGCACCTCGCGCAGCAGGAGCTGGATGCCGCGATCCTCGATGTCCATGATGTTTTCGAACACGAACATCTCGTCCATGATCTTCTGCGCCATCTCGGGATCGTAGTTTTTCAGGTATTCCATCGCGGTGGATTCGTTCTCGCCGCTCATGAAGTTGAGGATGTCCGCCGCCGCGCGGGTGCCGCCCATCGGCTGCTTTTTCAGCACGTCGCTGCCGGACAGCAGTTTGGTCAGCACGTCGTTGAGCTCGCGCAGCGCCGCGGGCTGCACGCCGGACAGCGTGGCGATGCGCAGCAGCACGTCGTTGCGCAGGCGCTCGGTGAAGCAGTTGAGCACTTCGCAGGCCTGGTCGCGTTCCAGGTGCACCAGGATGGTGGCGATGGTCTGCGGATGTTCGTTGTGAATGAGGTCGGCCACCGATTCGGAGTCCATCCACTTCAGGCTCTCGATGCCGCTGGCGTCGCCGCCACCGCCAAGAATCCGGTTCAGCAGCGAGGATGCCTTGTCGTCGCCCAGCGCCTTGGTCAGCACGGTGCGGATGTAATCGTTGGAGTCGAGCCCCAGGGACGAATTCATGTCCACCACCGTGTTGAAGTCCGCCAACACGTTGACGACCTCTTCCTGTGGAATCGACTTCATGCTGGTCATCGCCTCGCCGAGCTTCTGCACCTCGCGCGGGCCGAGATACTTCATGACCTGGGAGGCGCCTTCCTCTCCCAGTGCCAGCATCAGAATT
>JAKACL010000132.1 GCA_021821425.1 Pseudomonadota bacterium | reverse complement strand
TCTGCTCGCGGATGTCGTCGGGAATGCCCGGGCCGTTGTCGATGATCTCGATCCGCAGGCCCAGCCGGTAGCGCCGGCTTTCCAGCGTGATCTGCCGCGCCACCCGGGTCTTGAAGATGATCTCGCCCTGGCCATGCCCATGCCCGTTACCGTGCCCATGCCCGTTACCGTGCATTGCCTGCACCGCGTTGCGTGCGATGTTGAGCGCGGCCTGGATCAGCTGCTCGGCGTCGGCGCGGATTTCGGGCAGGCTGATGTCGTAGTCGCGCCGCAGCGTCACGCTCGGCGTTTCGGCCAGAATCAGGCTGCGGACGCGCTCCAGCACTTCGTGAATGTTGACCGCACCAAAACGGGGCATTCGGTGCGGTGTCAGTAAGCGCTCCATCAAAGACTGCAGACGATCGGATTCCTTGATGATGACCTGGGTGTATTCGCGCAGGCTTTCGCGCGGCAGTTCGTGTTCCAGCAATTGCGCGGCGCCGCGAATGCCGCCGAGCGGATTCTTGATCTCGTGCGCCAGGTTGCGCAGCAGTTCGCGGTTGGCCTCCTGCTGCAGCCGCGCCTGCTCCAGGCGGGCGATGCGCAGATGCGGATCGACCGCGCGCATTTCGATCAGCACGCCCTGTTGCGGCACCTCCAGCGGCGACAGGTTGCAGCCGAGACGGATCGGCGGATGCCCGCCCACCAACACGTCGAGTTCATGCTCGATCACCGTTTCCTGCGCGTCGCGCACGGTCCGGATCGCTGCCAGCAGTTCGGGGCTGCGCTCGAACACGCGGTCCGCGTGTTCGCCCGCCAACAGCACGCCGGACATGCCCAACAGGGTTTCCGCCGCAGGGTTGACATAGACGATGCCGTCTTCGTCATCCAGTACCAGGGTACCGGTCGACAGGCAATCGAGCCCGGAAAAGTCGGTGGGGGGGGGCCGCAGCATGCTCATGCACGCTATTGAAGCACTGATTGTGCCAGCGTGCGTATTGCATGCGTATCGGCATACAACGGGTGGACACAGGCTGACCCGCACCCCACACGGGCAGGCTGCAGCCGAATCGAAGGCGGCGCCAGCCCTGCCCAGCGGGGCGCTCAAGCTAGCGCAGGTTGGCGAGCTCGCGCTGGATCGCGGTGACGTTCTGTTCGTGCTGCTGCAGCGCGGCGCGCAGGCGGTTCACGCGATTGACATAGCTGGTGTCGGAGGCGCGCTCGCCGGGCTGCAGGCGTTCACCCAGCGTCAGCTGGCGCCGTGCCTCCTCGGCGTTGCGGCGCTCGCCATCGATTTCGTCCTGCAGCACCTGGCGCCGGATGTCGTCGCGGCGCTTCTGGGTGCCGGCGTCGATGCGCGGGAAATTCGCCGGACTGGGCGCGGAAGCCCGAATGGGCGCCTTGCCGGCGGGCGCCAACGGCTTCGGCGCACCCGGCAGATCGATCCGCTGGGCGCCTTTCCTGTAGACATCGGTAAATGTCACCTGCCCGTTCTCGTCGACGTATTTATAGATTTCCGCCTGCGCTGGGGCAGCCAGAATCAGGCTCAACAGAAGAAAAGTTCGGACGATGGGCATGGTCGAAGAATATAACGTACCCCTCATTTACGGACACTGGCCGGCAATCTTGACCGTCGGGGCACCCATGAAAAAGGGCGGCCGAAGCCGCCCTGCCGCCTTTTTGCTGCTTGCGCAGGCCTTACAGCGAGTAGTACATCGCAAATTCGACCGGGTGCGTGGTCATGCGGAACTTGGTGACGTCCTCCATCTTCAGCGTAATGTAGGCGTCGATCATGTCGTTGGTGAACACACCGCCGCGGGTCAGGAACTCGCGATCCTTGTCGAGCTCGTCCAGCGCCATTTCCAGGCTGTGGCAGACCTTCGGAATCTTTGCGTCTTCTTCCGGCGGCAGGTCGTATAGATCCTTGTCCGACGGGTCGCCGGGATGAATCTTGTTCTGGATGCCGTCGAGGCCGGCCATCATCAGCGCGGCAAAGCACAGATAGGGGTTGGCCATCGGATCCGGGAAGCGGGTCTCGATGCGGCGCGCCTTCTCGCTGGCGGCAATCGGGATGCGGATCGAGGCCGAACGGTTGCGGGCCGAGTAGGCCAGCATCACCGGGGCTTCGAAGCCGGGTACCAGACGCTTGTACGAGTTGGTCGACGGATTGGTGATCGCATTCAGCGCCTTGGCGTGCTTGATGATACCGCCGATGTAGTACAGGCACAGCTCGGACAAACCGGCGTAGCCATTGCCGGCGAACAGGTTCTTGCCGTCTTTCCACAATGACATGTGCACGTGCATGCCGGAGCCGTTGTCGCCGACGATGGGCTTGGGCATGAAGGTCGCGGTCTTGCCGTAGGCGTGCGCAACGTTGTGCACGATGTACTTCAAAACCTGCGTCCAGTCGGCACGCTTGGTCAGGGTGCTGAACTGGGTGCCGATTTCGCACTGGCCGGCGGTGGCGACTTCGTGGTGGAACACTTCGACCGGGATGCCGGCTTCTTCCAGCGCCAGCACCATGGCGGCCCGGATGTCCTGCAGGCTGTCGACCGGGGGCACCGGGAAATAGCCGCCCTTGACGCCCGGGCGATGGCCGGTGTTGCCGTTTTCGAACTTCTCGGCCGACGACCACGAGGCTTCTTCGGAGTTGATTTTCACGCCGCAGCCCGACATGCCGTCATGCCAGGTGATCGAATCGAAAATGAAGAACTCGGGCTCTGGGCCGAAATAAGCGGTGTCCGCAATGCCGGTCGACTTCAGGTAGGCCTCGGCACGACGCGCCACCGAACGCGGATCGCGCTCGTAGCCCTTGCCGTCGGACGGCTCGATCACGTCGCAGGTCAGGATCAGCGTGGGCTCGTCGAAGAAGGGATCCATGTAGGCCGAATCCGGATCCGCCTTCAGCAGCATGTCGGATGCCTGGATGCCCTTCCAGCCGGCGATCGAGGACCCATCGAAGGGATGGCCGTCCTCGAACCATGCTTCGGTCACAATGCGGGCAGGAATCGAAACGTGTTGTTCCTTGCCACGGGTATCGGTAAAACGCAGGTCGACGAACTTCACTTCATCGTCCTGAATTCTTTTGAGCACATCGGCCACGGCCATGCTGAATCTCCTCGAGCTGTATAAAAGGGTAACGAAACTATAGACGGCACCTGCCTGCGTGCCGCGATGAACCTGACTTAGCAGCAACCATGCCATGTAAGAATGCGGGCGCAAAGCATTGTGCCACAAGGCCGATGCAGCAGGATAGTGCGGCGCGCCGTCTTCTGATTGCACCATAATTGTGCATTTGGAACGTTTGTTGCACTTATTTGGTGCAAATTGCATCGATGGGGCGACTTTCGTATACTGAATGGGGACTTACAAGGAAATCGTCATGGGACGCATCACTGCGCTGCTGGATACCGCACACGGGCGTAGCCAGGAGCATGCCTGGCCGTATGCCGGCGCGCTCCTGCCGCACGAGGCGCACGAACTGCTGCAACTGGCGCCCGGTGCGCGGCTGGTGGATGTGCGTTCGCACGCGGAAATCGAGTTCAATGGCGCAATCCCCGGCGCGGTGCATGTCGAGTGGAAATCCTGGCCGGGCTGGGTGCCGAACCCGCATTTTTTCACCCAGCTGGCCCAGGCCACCGATCCGGAGTCGCTGCTGATATTCATGTGCCGCACCAATGCGCGTTCGCATCGGGCGGCTATAGCTTGCGCCGAGGCGGGGCGCGGCAGCTGCTACAACATGCTGGAAGGATTCGAGGGCGATCTCAACAAGGCGACCGGCCACCGCAACGAAATCAACGGCTGGAAGCTGCGCGGCCTGCCGTGGACACAAAGCTGATCACGATGCGCCGCCCTGATTGAGCCGGCGGCGGCTGAAGCCGCCTCATTAGAGCCGCCTCGATTAGAATAGCGCGGCCATGACCGACCGCTACGCCGTATTCGGGCACCCGATTGCCCACTCCCAATCCCCGCAGATTCATGCCGCCTTTGCCCGCCAGACCGGACAGGACATGCGCTATGAGGCGATCCTCGCGCCTAAGGGCGGCTTTGCCGACAGCGTGGCCGCTTTCATCGCCGCGGGCGGACGCGGCGCCAACGTCACCGTTCCGTTCAAGGAAGACGCTTTCCGGCTGGCCGGCCGCCTGAGTCCCCGCGCCGAGCGCGCCGGGGCGGTCAACACCCTGCGCTTCGATGCCGACGGCATCTTCGGCGACAACACCGATGGCGCCGGGCTGGTGGCCGACCTCACCCGCAATCTCGGCTGCGTGCTCACCGGCAAGCATGTGTTGCTGCTGGGTGCCGGCGGCGCGGCACGCGGGGTGCTCGAGTCCCTGCTCAGCCAGCAGCCGGCCGAGGTGGTCATCGCCAACCGCACCGTCAGCCGCGCGCAGGACCTGGCCGCGCTGTTCGGCCACGGCGTCAGCGCGTGCGGATTCGACGCGGTGGACACCCCTTTCGATCTCGTCATCAATGCCACCGCCGCCAGCCTCGCCGGCGAATTGCCGCCACTGTCGCCGCGCGTCTTCGGCGCCGCCACGCTGGCCTACGACATGATGTACGGCCGCGACACGCCTTTCCTCGATTTCGCACGCAGCCACGGCGCCGCCACCGCCGACGGGCTGGGCATGCTGGTCGAGCAGGCCGCCGAGGCGTTTTACCTGTGGCGCAACGTGCGCCCCGATACCGCCCCGGTCATCGCGGCCTTGCGCACATGATCCGTACCGCATTGCGCTGGCTCGGCAAGGGCGTGGTGGTGGCGATCGCACTGGTGCTGATCTATCAGCTGTGGATCCTCGCCCATGTGTTGTGGTGGATCGATCACAACCCCAGATCGACCGCCTTCATGGAAGCCGGCCTCGTGCGCCAGCAGGACAAGAATCCGGACGCCGAACTGCGCCACAAGTGGGTGCCCTACGACAAGATTTCGCCCCATCTGAAACGCGCCATCGTCGCCGCCGAAGACGCGAAATTCCTCGAGCACGATGGCTTCGACGTCGCAGGCATCCAGAAGGCCGTCGAAAAGAATCTGAAGAAGGGCAAGCTCGTCGCCGGCGGCTCCACCATCAGCCAGCAGCTCGCCAAGAATCTGTTCCTTTCCGGCGAGCGCAGCTTCATCCGCAAGGGTCAGGAAGCAATCATCACGCTGATGATCGAAACCACCTGGAGCAAGCGTCGTATCCTCGAGGTGTATCTGAACGTCATCGAATGGGGAAACGGCATCTATGGCGCCGAAGCCGCCGCCCGCCGCTATTACAAGACCTCGGCCGCCAGGCTCGGCCGCGACCAGGCCGCACGCATGGCGGCGATGGTGCCCAACCCCCGCTTCTACGAGCACAATCGCGGCTCGCGCACCTACCAGCGCCGCGTCGCGCTGATCAATCGCTACATGAGGTACGCACAGGTGCCGCGCTGAATCCGCAACCCGGCCGCGCGCACGTCGGCGTCCGACCCGGCAATCTGCGGTAACGCGCTACAATCGGGCGCTCGCACCCGGCCCGATCATGACCGACACGCTCGAAAATCAGTCGCAGGATAACCTCGAAGCCCACCTCGCGCAGGTGCAGGACCTGCTCGCCCGCATGCGGCTGGTGGAGGAGCTCGTCCACAAGCAGGGCGGGCCGCGCCAGAGCCTGGTCGAGAACCTGGTGCACAAGCAGAACCTGACGGAGCTGCAGCGCAAGCTGGAGGACCTGCACCCGGCCGACATCGCCTACATCCTGGAAGCGCTGCCACTGGACGAACGCCGGCTGGTGTGGAGCCTGGTCAGTGCGGAAAACGACGGCGAAATTCTGCTGGAAGTCTCCGACTCGGTGCGCGAATCGCTGATCCAGACGATGGACAAGGCGGAGCTGCTGGCCGCCGCCGAATCGCTCGACACCGACGAGATCGCCGACATCGCGGCCGATCTGCCGCGCGACGTGATCGAGGAACTGCTCACCAGCCTCGACGCGCAGAAGCGCGCGCACCTGCAGTCGGCGCTGGCGTATCCGGAAGACACGGTCGGCGCGCTGATGGATTTCGAGATGGTGACGATCCGCGCCGATGTCACGCTCGAAGTCGCGCTGCGCTACCTGCGCCGCCTGGGCGAACTGCCGGACCAGCTCGACAAGCTGTTCGTGGTCGACCGGGTCGACGAGATCATTGGCGTGCTGCCGCTGAAACGCCTGCTGACCACCGATCCCGAGGCGTCGGTGGCGGCGGTGATGGTCGAGGATTTCGTCAAATTCCATCCCGAGGATGAAGCGCAGGAAGCAGCCCAGGCGTTCGAGCGTTACGACCTGGTGATGGCGCCGGTCGTCGATAGGCAGGGGCGGCTGATCGGCCGCCTCACGGTCGACGCGGTGGTCGACTACATCCGCGAATCGGCCGACGCCGACATGCTGTCGATGGCCGGCCTGAAAGAGGAGGAAGACCTCTTCTCCACGGTGTGGCGTTCGGCGAAGAACCGCTGGATGTGGTTGTCGATCAATCTCGCCACCGCCTTCATCGCGTCGCGCGTGATCGGCGCGTTTGAAGGCTCGATCGAAAAGCTCGCCGCGCTGGCGGCGCTGATGCCGATCATCGCCGGCATCGGCGGCAACTCCGGCAACCAGACCATCGCGTTGATCGTGCGCGGCCTCGCGCTGGGCCAGATCACGCAGGCCAACGCGCGCCGCCTGGTGATCAAGGAGCTCGGCGTCGCGCTGTTCAACGGCCTGCTGTGGGGATCGGTGGTCGGCGTCTTCGCCTGGCTGCTGTACGACAATCTGGCGCTGGGCGGGGTGATGGCGCTGGCGATGCTGCTCAACCTGATCGTCGCGGCGCTGGCCGGCATTTTCATTCCGATGACGCTGGAACGCATGAAGCGCGACCCGGCGGTCGGCTCGTCGGTGCTGCTGACCTTTACCACCGACAGCATGGGCTTCTTCATCTTCCTCGGGCTCGCCACCCTGCTGCTGCTGTGACGCCGACGCCGGACAGTCGCGCCCTCTACCTGCGCCTGCTGGGCTATGTAAAGCCCTACTGGCGCATGTTCGCGCTGTCGCTGGTCGCGCTGGTGCTCACCGCCGCCACCGAGCCGCTGCTGCCCGCGCTGTTCAAGCCGCTGCTGGACCAGGGCTTCGTCGCCAAGGACCCGGACTTCATCCGCTGGATCCCGATCCTGCTGCTGGCGCTGTTCCTGGTGCGCGGCGTCACCAGCTTCGTCAGCACCTATTGCATGGCTTGGGTCGGCAGCCGGCTGGTAATGGATCTCCGCGCCGCGATGTTCGACAAGCTGATGACGCTGCCGACGCGCTATTTCGACCAGAACCCGAGCGGGCAGCTGATTGCGCACCTGGCATTCAATGTCACCCAGGTCACGCAGTCGGCCACCAGCTCGCTCACCACGCTGGTGCGCGACACGGTCACGGTGCTGGGACTGCTGGGCTACCTGCTGTGGCTGAACTGGCGGCTGACGCTGATCGTGTTCGCGATGGTGCCGCTGACCCTGTGGATCGTCCGCACGGCCAGCACGCGCCTGCGCGGCCTGTCGCGCAAGGCGCAGCAGAATATTGGCGAGCTCACCCAGGTGGTCGACGAGGCCGTGGGCGGACACCGCGTCGTCAAGCTGTACGGCGGCGAAGACTACGAGCAGACGCGCTTCCGCCACGCCGCGAACCTGGCGCGCATGTTCGAAATGAAGCGCGTCGCAGCCAACGCGGTGTACGAACCGGTGATCCAGTTCATCGCCGCGGTGGCGCTGGCGATCATCGTCTACATCGCCGCCGGCCAGGCCAGTGCGAACACCACGACCGTGGGCGGTTTCGTCGCCTTCTTCATGGCCATGCTGCTGCTGTTCGCGCCGCTGAAGCGGCTCACCGCCGTCAACGACCAGTTGCAGCGCGGACTGGCAGCGGCCGAAACCATTTTCAGCCTGCTCGACCAGGACGCCGAACGCGACAGCGGCACCCGCAGCCTCGACCGGGTCGAGGGGCGCCTGGCGCTGCACGGCGTGAGCCTGACCTACCCCGGCAAGACCATCCCGGCG
>JAKACL010000131.1 GCA_021821425.1 Pseudomonadota bacterium | reverse complement strand
GCCTCGCCCAGTTGTGCGAGCTGTTTTTCGACTGCCTGCGATTCGCCGGTAAGTGCGGATTCGTCGACCTTGAGCGCGGCCAGTTCGGTCAGACGCAGGTCGGCCGGCACGATATTGCCCGCCTCCAGCTCAACCAGATCGCCCGGCACCAGTTCTGCCGCATCGATGAGCATGGGCTGTCCGCCGCGGATCACGCGCGCCTGCGGCGCGGCCATTTTTTTCAGCGCCGCCATGGCGCGCTCGGCCCGGTATTCCTGGATGAATCCGACCATGCCATTGAGCAGCACGATGACCATGATGGCGATGGCGTCCTGCGGGTCGCCGGCGATGCCGGCGACCACGGCGGCCGCGATCAGCACCAGGATCATGAAGTCGGTGAATTGCGCGGCCAGCATGACCAGGGGGTGGCGCCTGCCCGCCTCGCGCAGGACATTGGGCCCCGCCTGCTTGAGCCGCGATTCGGCGGCTTGCACCGACAGCCCCTTGACCAGGTCGACATCCAGATGGGCGGCGATCTGCTCGCCGTCGAGGCAATGCCAGGGCTGCTTGCGTGGATCAGTGGCCATAGAGATAGAGGAACAGGGTGTTCAACAGATAGATGACCAACAGCAACAGGCTGATCCAGCTCACCGTGCGCACGACACGCGAAGCGGGCCGCAGCAGGAGGCCGACAACCGCGAGCCCGCTCATCATCATGGCCGAGAAGGCGGAGGCGGCATGGGAAGTGGATACTTCAGCCAGCAGCGGGCCGGGCAGATAGGCGAGGTCGTCGATGGCGACGAGGAGGATGTCGAATAGGTTGCTGCCCAGAAGATTGCCGATGGCCAGGTCGACCGCGCCCAGGCGCAGGGCTGCCAGCGTGACGGCAACCTCGGGGGCGGAGGTGACTGCGGCGACAAACAGGGTGCCGACGAAGCTTTGCTCCCACGCCATTGCCTGGGCCAGATCCTTGGCGATGAAGGGGAGCCAGATGCCGGCAGCAACCACCGCGATCGACGCCAAGGCAAAGCCTTGTGCCGCTTGCTTGAGGCTCGTCTCCGGATAAAGCTCGGTGCGTTCTTCGACGTACTGGCTGAACTGCTCCTTTTCGTAGCGGTAGAGCGAGCGCATCACCACCGGATAAAGCAGCAGGATGATCGGCGTGTAGAGCCCGACATGGCCGAGCGAAGGAAAGCTCGCATCGCGATAGAGCAGCAGGTTGAAACCGACGAAGCCGATGAGCACGACGCCATATCCCGCAGACAGCACGTTGCCCTGGTGCGCGCGGGTGTAGATGGATTCCTTGCGATGCAGAAAATCGAGCAGCACGATGATGAACAGGTTGAAGACGCAGCTGCCCAGGATGTCGCCCACGGCGATGTCCGGCGCCTGGGCGATGGTCACCGCCGACAGGCCGGTGACCAGCTCGGGCAGCGAAGTGATCGTGGCCAGCAGGGTCAGGCCGATCCAGCCGCGGCTGAGCCCGCTCTTTTCGGCGATGATGTCGCCGTAGCGCGAAAGCCTGGCGCCGGCAAAGCCGATCACCGCGAGGCAGGCGAGCAGCGAGAGCCAGATAGCAACGATGTCCTGCATCATGGGGGAGACGGCTTCATTATCTATGCGCGATGGGTGTCCGCTGGCGCTTCATTTAGGACGCTACGGGCGATTGCCCTTTGCCGCAAGTATGCCGGCTGGGCGGCAGCAACACCCCGCCACAAACCCGGAGTCATTCGGGCGCCGCTTCAGCCTTCGGCTTCTCGGCAGGCCTGGCGTCGGAAGCGCCCAGTTCATTCAACAGGTCTGCAGCCTTTAGAGATTGTTCGAGCATTCTCCTGATGCGGCTGATACGGCGCAGGCCGAGTTCCATGTCGTGCACCTCGATCTCTCCTTGGGCGCCGGCTTCGAGCAGGGCCGCTTTCAGTTCCTGGTAACGCTGCGTCAGTTCCGGCTGTATGGCCTTGGCACCGCAAAGCTCGGGGGAGTGAACCGAAGTATGCAGCCAGGTTTGTGCGGCATTGAGAAAATCTTGCATCTGCTCGGCCAGCGCGGGTTTGGGCAGCGCGGGGGCGGATGGCATGACCGCGAGTTCGGTGGCCAGTTCGGCCACGGCATCGTAATAGCGCGCCACGCGCAGGATGAGCGGCAGGCGCTGGGCGCTTTCCGTCGCCATGCTGACCCCGTGCAGGCGCGTGATGAAGCGGGCAATGGCGACATTCAGCTGGGCCACGATGGCCTGCTCGGGCTGCCTGCCGGGCAGGGCTGCGCCTGTGGCCCGCATGACACGTTCGGCGGCGCGCAGGGCGATCTTGCCGGTGCGCCGCACTTCCTCGATCAGTGCGTTCAATGCCATGGCGGGCACGCTCAGCACCGTCTCGTCCAGATGGCGCGGGCGCGCTTCGTCTTCCTCCGTGGTGCGGAAACGCCGCGCAAGGAACTTGGCCAGATGCTCGGCCAGCGGCCACATCAGCACCACGCCCAGCACATTGAAGGCGGTATGGAACAGCGCGAGTGTCACCGCGGGCGCCGCTTCCAGTTCAAGCAGGGCGCGGACATCCTCGATCGCATCGATCATCCAGGGCAGAAGCAGCAAGGCCACTACGCCAGTCAGGAGGTTGAACAGCACATGCGCAGCCGCAGCCCGGCGGGCATTCGAAGTGGCCTTGAGAGCGGCGAAAATGGCGGTGGCCGTAGTGCCGATGTTGGCGCCGATCACTACGGCCGCCGCGGGCGTGATGTCGATCAGCCCGCCCTGCGCGGCGGTCAGTGCCACGGCCAGGGCCGCACTGGAGGACTGCATCAGCACAGTCAGCAATATGCCCGCACCGATGTGAGCCAGCACGCCGAGCACGCCGCTGCCGCCTGGCAGCGTCATTTGGCTGCCTAGATCGGTGAACGTGTCCTTCAGGATGTCGATACCGAGAAACAGCACGCCGAAGCCGGCCAGCGTCATGCCAAGTGCCCCTTGCCGCCTGCCTTCGCCAGTGAAGTGCAGGACCATGCCTATGCCGATCATCGGCAATGCCAATGCCTCGATCTTGAAGTTGAGTCCGACCACCGCCACCAGCCAGCCGGTCATGGTGGTGCCGACATTGGCGCCGAACAGTACCCACAAGGCATTGCCCAGTGCCAGCAAACCGGCATTGACGAAGCCGATGGCGGCGATCGTCACGGCAGTCGACGACTGCACCAGCGCGGTGATCAGCACCCCCGAGGCCAGGCCCTTGAGGCGCGTGCCGGTGGAGCGTGCAAGGATGCGTTCCAGCGCCGGGCCGGCGGCAAGCTTGAGGCCATCGGTCATCAGCCACATGCCGAGCAGGAACAAACCGATGCCGCCGGCCAGGCCGCCGGCGAATGATGGAACAGACATCGCAAATCCGTGTCATTGATATATGACACAATTGTAGGGCGTGCCGATATTCCCCGCACCCGCGTGAAATCCGCCGCCGCCGCCTGGCTTAACCATAAACCGGAGACGACGCTTGCAGAACGACGAACAAACCACGCCCTGGCACGCCCTGTCAGCGCAGGATGCGCTTTCCCGGCTCAATGCAAGCCGCGAAGGCCTGTCCCCGCAAGAAATCGAAACGCGGCGCACGCACTTCGGATTGAACCGCCTGCCGCCGCCGGCGCGCACGCCGGGCTGGAAGCGCTTCCTCCTGCAATTCCACAACGTCCTCATCTACGTGCTGCTGGTGGCCGGCGTCATTACCGCGTTTCTCGGCCATGCCGTCGACAGCGGCGTCATCTTCGGGGTCGTGGTGATCAATGCCATCATCGGCCACCTCCAGGAAGGGCGCGCCGAGCAGGCGCTCGATGCCATCCGCCACATGCTGGCGCCGCATGCTCACGTCAATCGCGAAAGCGTGCGTCAGGAAATCCCGGCGGAAGAACTGGTGCCGGGCGACATCGTCTATCTGGCCTCGGGCGACCGCGTGCCCGCCGACCTGCGCCTGCTGGAGGTAAAGAGCCTGCGCGTCATGGAGGCCGCGCTCACCGGCGAGTCGCTGGCGGTGGAAAAACAGGTCGCGCCCGTTGCCGAAAACGCTGCGCTCGGCGATCGTGCCAGCATGGCATGGTCGGGCACGCTGGTGACCTATGGCCAGGGCGTGGGGGTGGTTGCCGCCACCGGCACGGCCACTGAAATCGGCCGCATCAGCAGCATGCTGGCGGCGGTCGAGCCATTGGCCACGCCGCTCATCCAGCAGATGACGCGCTTCGGCCAGTGGCTGGCGGGCGCGATCGTCGCGCTGGCCGTGTTCACCTTCGCCTTCGGCGTGTGGATGCGCGGCTACGCCGCGAGCGACATGTTCCTTGCGGCCGTGGGCCTGGCGGTGGCGGCGATCCCCGAGGGCCTGCCCGCCATCATGACCATCACGCTCGCCATCGGCGTCACCCGCATGGCGAAACGCAACGCCATCATCCGGCGGCTGCCGGCGGTGGAAACCCTGGGCGCGGTCACGGTCATCTGCTCGGACAAGACCGGCACCCTTACCCGCAACGAAATGACCGTGCAGCGGGTGCTCACGGCGATGGGCCGCCTGGACGTGACCGGCAGCGGCTACGCGCCCGAGGGCGGTTTCACCCGCGGTGGCAGAAATATCACCGAAGAGCAGGATCCGCTGCTGCAGGAAATTGCGCACGCCGCGCTGCTCTGCAACGACGCCGACCTGCGCGAGACCTCAGAAGGCTGGGAGCTCACCGGCGACCCCACCGAGGGCGCGCTGCTGACTTTGGCGCTGAAAGCCGGACTCGACATCCGGCTGGTGCGCAGCGAACGCCCGCGCACCGATGCGATTCCCTTCGAATCCGAACACCGCTTCATGGCCACCCTGCATCACGACCATGCCGGGCACGGCACCATCTATCTCAAGGGCGCGCCGGAAAAGGTGCTGGCGCTGTGCGACAGCCATCACCATGCGGGCGTCGAGGCGCCGCTCGATCTCGATGCCTGGCACGCCCGCATGCACGAAGCCGCCGCCGATGGCATGCGCCTTTTGGCCATCGCGCGCCGCACGGGCCTGGTGTCGACGCTGGAGTTCGACGATGTCGAATCCGGCGGCTTTACCCTGCTGGCCGTGCTGGCGCTGTCCGACCCGCCGCGCGAGGAGGCGATGCGCGCGGTGGCCGCCTGCCGCGCTGCCGGCATCCGCGTCAAGATGATCACCGGCGACCATGCCGCCACGGCGCAGGCCATCGGCCGCCAGTTGGGCCTGGGCGAGTCGGCGCAGGCGCTCACTGGTGCCGACATCGAGCAACTTGATGATGCGGCATTGGCCGCAGCGGTACAGGATGCCGACATCTTTGCCCGCGCCAGTCCGGAACACAAGCTGCGCATCGTGAAGGCGTTGCAAAGCCAGGGTCACATCACCGCCATGACTGGCGACGGCGTCAACGACGCGCCCGCGTTGAAGCGCGCCGATGTCGGCGTGGCCATGGGCAGGAAGGGCACCGAGGCGGCGAAGGAGGCGGCGGAGATGGTGCTGGCCGACGACAATTTCGCCTCCATCGCGCATGCCGTGGAAGAAGGCCGCACGGTCTACGGCAACCTCAAGAAGGCCATCGTGTTCATCCTCCCCACCAACATCGCCCAGGCCAGCGTGGTGCTGATCGCGATCCTGTTCGGCCTTACCCTGCCGATCACCCCGGTGCAGATACTGTGGGTCAACATGGTCACTGCAGTGACGCTTGCGCTCGCCATCGCCTTCGAGCAGCCCGAACCCAACGCCATGCGCGAGCCGCCGCGCGATTCGAAAGAGCCGCTGTTGACGCGCTTCATGATGTGGCGCGTCGTGTTCGTGTCGCTTTTCCTGGTCGGCGGGGCGCTCGGTTTCTATCTGTGGGAACTGGAACGCGGCGTGACCCTGGAAGTTGCGCGCACCGCGGCGGTCAACGTGTTGGTGATGGGCGAGGTGTTTTATCTCTTCAACTGCCGCCGCCTCACCGCGCCGGTATATGGCTGGTCGGGCTTCGCCGGCAATCCGGCCGTGCTCGTCGCCATCGGCATCCTTGTCGTGCTGCAGTTGCTGTTCACCTATCTGCCTGTGGCGCAGACGCTGTTCGGCACCGCCGCGCTCGACCTGGCGGCATGGGGCCGCATCTTCGTCTTCGGCTTCATCGTCTATGGTGCGGTGGAGATGGAAAAGGCGTTGATCCGCCGTATTCGCATGACATCCCAGCGTAGCGACTAGCTGATGGAGCTTATCAACCAATATGTCCTCGCCGGCGCGGTGCTGCTGCTGGCTGCCATACTTGGCAGCGCGCTGTCTTATCGCATCGGCATGCCGCTGTTGCTGGTGTTCCTGGCAGTGGGCATGCTCGCCGGCGAAGACGGGCCGGGCGGCATTCAGTTTGACGACAGCGGCATTGCCTATACCGTAGGCAGCGTGGCGCTCGCCGTCATCCTGCTCGACGGCGGACTCAACACCCGCGCGGAAAGTTTTCGCGCCAGTCTGAAGCCGGCCTCGATGCTGGCCATACTGGGCGTGCTGATCACCTGTGTGGTTACCGGCCTGTTCGCCGCCTGGGTGCTGGATTTCGGTCTGCTCGAGGGCATGCTGGTCGGTGCCGTGGTCGGCTCCACCGACGCGGCGGCGGTGTTCGCCTTGCTGCATGCCAAAGGCCTCGCACTGAAGGAACGGGTGGCGGCGACGCTGGAGATCGAATCCGGCAGCAACGACCCCATGGCGGCCTTGCTCACCATCGCGCTCATTGAACTGATTCTCGCCGGCGAGCGCGTGCCCGGATGGGAGACCCTGCTGTTGCTGGCGCAGCAGATGGGCCTCGGCCTGGTCGCCGGATTGGGGGGCGGCTGGCTGCTGGTGTGGCTGGTCAACAGACTGCCGCTGGAGCGCGGCATGTATCCCATGCTGATTCTCGCCGGCGGGCTGCTGATTTACAGCTCAACCACGGTGCTCGGAGGTAGCGGCTTCCTGGCTGTCTACCTGTGTGGCGTCATCGTGGGCAACCGCAGCCCGCGCGAGTCGACCAACATCCTGCAGGTACACAACGGCCTCTCCTGGCTGTCGCAGATCGGCATGTTTCTCATGCTGGGCCTGCTCGCCACTCCCAGTGACCTCATCGCGCATGCGCCGGCCGCGCTGGCCATTGCACTGGTGCTGATGTTCGTGGCGCGGCCGCTGGCGGTATGGCTGTGTCTGCTGCCTTTCCATTTTCCCTGGCGCGAGCAGGTGTTCATCTCCTGGGTCGGACTGCGTGGGGCGGTGCCCATCATCCTGGCGCTGTTCCCGCTGCTGGCCGGCATTCCGGAGGCGCCGCTGATACTCGATGTCGCCTTCTTCGTGGTGATCATTTCGCTGACGCTGCAGGGCTGGACCATTCCTGCACTGGCACGCTTCCTGCGCCTGCAGGTGCCGCCGGCGCCCGAGGCGGCGGAACGCCACGAGCTGATGGCGGCCCAGGCCAACGGCCATGTTTTCCTCGGCTATCCGCTGACTGACAACGCGCAGCCGGTCGGGCGCGAAGCAGGCGAACTGCGCCTGCCGGGCGAGGCCAGGCTGGTCACGGTGCTGCGCAATGGCGAGGCGCTGGCACCCGAGGCGGCCGGCAAGCTGGCGGTCGGCGACATGCTTTATCTGCTGGCGCGCAACACGGACAGCGCAGCGCTGGGCGACATGCTCACTACGGCAGCCGCGCCGGCCTACCTGGAAAAGCGCCAGTTCTACGGCGACTTTATCCTGCGCGGCGATGCGAAGATGGAGAGCGTGGCGGCGCAATACTGGCTGCCGCTGCCGCCGGAAATGGCCGGCAAGACCCTGGAGGAATTCCTCAATCTCAGTTTGCCCGGAAAACCGGTAGTGGGCGACCGCGTGCGCCTGGGCAAGCTGGAGTTCGTGATACGGTCCATTACTGCCGGCCGCATCACCCAGGTGGGCTTGAGAATTCCTACCCATCTGGAAGAAAGGAACTAGCCGGGCGACAGGTTTGCGGCCAACATGGTCGCTGCCTGGCTTGAGCGGAACTGGAGTCGGAACAGAAGCATGCACGAACCGTTTGCCGAATTTGCCGTACTGCTGATTATTGCCGCCCTGGCCGGCACGCTTGCC
>JAKACL010000130.1 GCA_021821425.1 Pseudomonadota bacterium | reverse complement strand
CGGTGAAGTTGACGCCGGACAGCGCCTCATGTCCGCCGGGATAGCGCTTGGTGACCTGGCTGAAATTGATCATGCCGTGAACACTGCTTCGACGAATTCGCGCGCAATGAAAGGCCGCAGGTCGTCCACGGTTTCGCCGACGCCGATGTAGCGCACCGGGATGGGCCGTGCTTTCGCGATCGCCGCGATCGCGCCGCCCTTGGCGGTGCCGTCGAGCTTGGTCAGCACCAGGCCCGTCACCCCGAGCGCGTCGTCGAAGGCCTTGACCTGGGCAACCGCGTTCTGCCCGGTGTTGGCGTCGAGCACCAGCAGCACTTCGTGCGGCGCGCCGGGCGCGGCCTTCTCGATCACGCGCTTGACCTTCCTGATCTCTTCCATCAGATGGAGCTGGGTGGGCAGGCGGCCGGCGGTGTCGGCCAGCACCACATCGATCTTGCGCGCCTGCGCGGCCTGGATGGCGTCGAAGATCACCGCGGCGGAGTCGCCTTTTTCCTGGCTCACCACGGTGACGTTGTTGCGTTCGCCCCAGACCTGCAGCTGTTCGCGCGCGGCGGCGCGGAAGGTGTCGCCCGCCGCCAGCAGCACCGACAGCCCCTGCGCCTGGTACAGCTTGGCAAGCTTGCCGATGGTGGTGGTCTTGCCGGCGCCGTTGACGCCGGCAAGCATCAGGATGAAGGGCTTGTGCGTGGTGACGTCGAGCGGTGCCTGCAGCGGCGTCAGCAGGTCGACCAGCGCGTCTTTCAACGCGGACTGCAGGTCGGACGCTTCGGTGAGGTTCTCGCGCCGCACTTTTTTCTGCAGCGTGTCGAGCAGGGCCTGGGTGGCGTCGACGCCGATGTCGGCGGTGATGAGGATGGTTTCGAGTTCGTCGAACAACTCGGCGTCGATCTTGCGGCCGATGCCGAACAGGCCGGACAGCTGGCCGCCCAGACGGTCGCGGGTTTTGGCGAGGCCGGCCTTCAGCCGCTGCGCCCATCCCGGGCGGGGCAGGGTCGATTCGACCGCGGGGACGTCGGCTGTGGGCGTGTCGGCAGCGGGCGCGGGATCGGTGGGCTTGGGCTTGAAGAAACTAAACACGGCGGTGGGCGGTCAGCACAGCAGTTTGACGGACGCCCCATCTTATCATTCGGATGCGGCTTATCATTCATGCTCAATCAATCAGGTTCAATCAATCAGAGGGACGAACATGCGCAGTCTTTGGGCAATCGGCCTGGCGGTACTGCTGACAGGCGGTGCGCAGGCGACCTTGACCGACGTGACGCTGGACAACGGCATGCGGGTCATCGTGAAGGAAGACCGGCGCGCGCCGGTGATGGTGTCGCAGGTATGGTACCGCGCCGGATCGATCGACGAATTCAATGGCACCACCGGGGTGGCGCACGTGCTCGAGCACATGATGTTCAAGGGCACGCGGACGGTGCCGCCGGGCGAATTCTCCAGGCGCATTGCCGCTGCCGGCGGGCGCGAAAACGCCTTCACCAGCCGCGACTACACGGCCTATTTTCAGCAGATGCAGAAGGACCGGCTTGAACTGTCGATGCAGCTGGAGGCCGACCGCATGGCCAACCTCGTCATCAGCGACGACCTGTTCGCCAAGGAAATCCAGGTGGTGATGGAAGAGCGCCGGCTGCGCACCGACGACCAGGCGCAATCGGTGGTGTACGAACGCCTGATGGCGACCGCCTACCAGACGCATCCGTACCGCCGCCCCATCATCGGCTGGATGGACGATTTGCAGAACATGACCGCGCAGGATGCGCGCGACTGGTATGCGCGCTGGTATGCGCCCAACAACGCCACGCTGGTGGTGGCGGGCGACGTCCAGACCGACGCGGTGGTCGCGCTGGCGAAGCAGTATTTTGGCGCGCTGCCCGCGCGCACCTTGCCGGCGCGCAAGCCGCAGGCAGAGCCCGAGCAACTCGGCGCCAAGCGTATCGTGGTGAAAGCGCCGGCGCAGCTGCCCTACCTGCTGATGGCCTGGCATGCGCCCGCGCTGCGCGACTGGGCGCGCGACAGCGAGCCCTATGCGCTGCAGATCCTGGCCGGGGTGCTGTCCGGCAACGATTCGGCGCGTCTGCAAAACCGGCTGGTCAAGACGCAGCAGATCGCGGTCAACGCGAGCGCGGGGTATGACGCCATCACGCGCGGGCCCGGCATGTTCATGATCGACGCGACGCCCGCGCAGGGCAAGTCGGTGGCCGATCTTGAACAGGCGATCCGCACCGAAATCGCGCGTGTGCAGCGCGAAGGCATCAGCGAGGCGGAGCTCGCGCGGGTCAAGGCGCAGGTCATCGCAGCCGACGTGTACCAGCGCGATTCGCTGTTTTATCAGGCCATGCAGCTCGGCGATTACGTGATGGCCGGCCTGCCGCCCGAGGCGCTGGAAGGACGGGTCGACAAGCTGCGTGCGGTGACCGCGGCGGAGGTGCAGGCCGCCGCCAAAAAATGGCTGCAGGACGCGCGACTGAGCGTGGCCGAACTCGACCCGCAGCCGCTACAGGCGAAACCGCGCGCTGCAACCGTGCCGGGAGTGCGCCATGCGAATTGAGACGAAGGGAATGCGCGGCATGATGATCCGAATGGTTTTTACGGGCCTGTTGCTGGGCCTGCCGCTGGCGGTCCAGGCGGCAATCGCGATCCAGCACTGGCAGACGCCGCAGGGCGCGCGGGTGTATTTCGTCGAAAGCCATGAGCTGCCGATGCTCGACGTTGCCGTGGATTTTCGCGCCGGCAGTGCGCACGACCCGGCGGGCAAGTCGGGGCTGGCCCGCCTGACCCGCGGCCTGCTCGACCAGGGGGCGGGCGGACTGTCCGACACCGCGATTGCGCATCGGCTGGCCGACGTGGGCGCCGAGCTGTCGGGGCGGCTGGACCGCGACCGTGCCGGCGTGACCTTGCGCACCCTGTCGTCCGCGCCCGAAAAGGACAAGGCGCTCGATCTGCTCGCCTTGGTGCTGCAGCGCCCCGATTTCCCCCGGGCGGTGGTGAAGCGCGAGACGCAGCGTCTGATCGCCTCGATCCGCGAAGATGAGGCCGACCCGGGCGTGGTGGCCGACAAGGCGTTTTATCGCGCGCTATATGGCAGCCATCCCTACGCCCACGACGAATCCGGCGAACCCGCTGCGCTGGCGCGGCTGGCGCGCGGCGACCTGCAGGCGTTCTACCGCAGGCACTACAGCGCGCCCAATGCGGTGATTTCGCTGATGGGCGACATCAGCCGCGTCGAGGCCGAAGCCATCGCCGCCCGGCTGGCGTCCGGCTTGCCGCGCGCCGAACCGGTGCCGGGCTTGCCGAAGCCGGCGCCCGCCGCCGTATCCGATGCGCGCATCGCCCATCCGTCCACGCAAAGCCACGTGCGGGTCGGCGTCGTCGGCATCGCGCGCACCGATCCCGACTTCTTTCCGCTCTTCGTCGGCAACTATGTGCTGGGCGGCGGCGGCTTCGATTCGCGGCTGTTGAAGGAGGTGCGCGACAAGCGCGGCTACGCCTACAGCGCCTACAGCTATTTCATGCCGATGCGGGAAGCCGGTCCGTTCCAGCTGGGCCTGCAGACCAAGCTCGAGCAGACCGATGACGCGCTGAAGGTGGCGCAGGACACGTTGCGGCAGTTCATTGCCGAAGGCCCGACCGAGGCCGAGCTCACCCAGGCCAAAGCCAACCTCACCGGCGGGTTTCCGCTGCGCATCGACAGCAACCGGAAAATCCTCGACTACCTGGCGATGATCGGCTTTTACAACCTGCCGCTGGATTATCTGGATACCTGGGTCGACCAGGTCAACGCGGTCGACGTGGCCGCGGTGAAACAGGCATTCGCCCGCACCATCAATCCCGATGCGCTGGTGACCGTGGTGGTGGGGGCGGGGCGTGCTCGCTAAGCGCGCGGCGCCGCAGCGTGCGCACGGTACCCCCAACCGGGTGCGCATCATCGGCGGCCAGTATCGGCGCCGCCTGCTCGACTTTCCCGACAGCGCCGGCCTGCGTCCCACGCCCGACCGCGTGCGCGAAACGCTGTTCAACTGGCTGGGACAGGACCTGCCGGGCTGGGCCTGCCTCGACCTGTTTGCCGGCAGCGGGGCGCTCGGCTTCGAGGCTGCCTCGCGCGGCGCGGGGCGCGTGGTCATGGTCGAACGCGATCGGGCCGCCATCGGCGCGCTGGAAAAAAACCGCATCGTGCTGGGCGCGAAGCAGGTCGAGGTCCTGCGCGCCGATGCACTGGCCTGGCTGGCCAACAGCCGCGAGGCCTTCGACCTGATCTTCGTCGATCCGCCGTTCGACAGCGCGCTGGCCGCACCGGCGCTGGCCGACCTGGCGCGTCATCTGAAAGCGGGCGGGCAGGCCTATGTCGAACAGGGAACCGCGGTGAGCGCGCCGCCAGGGTTTATCATGCATCGAAGCGGGCGCGCGGGGCGCTCGCATTTCGCCCTGCTGATCAAGGAATGAGCCCACAATGCTGACAGCCGTCTATCCCGGCACCTTCGACCCCATCACGCGCGGCCACGAGGACCTGGTGCGGCGCGCGGTGCGCCTGTTCGACCATGTCGTCGTCGCGGTGGCCGAGGCGCGCAACAAGCGGCCCTACTTCAGCATGGACGAGCGCGTGGCAATGACGCGCGAGGTGCTGGCCGACGTGCCGCAGGTGCGGGTCGAGGGGTTTTCCGGCCTGCTGATCGACTTTGTCGCCGAACAGGGCGCGGTCGCCGTGCTGCGGGGGCTGCGTGCGGCGTCCGACTTCGAATACGAATTCCAGCTGGCGGGCATGAACCGCAACCTCAAGCCCGACATCGAAACCCTGTTCCTGACGCCGTCGGATCAGTACATGTTCATTTCGGCCAGCATGATCCGCGAGATCGCGCAGCTGGGCGGCGACGTGACGCCTTTCGTCCACCCATTGGTGGCCCGGCGATTAAGTGAGAAAATAAGCAAAAACTGATATGACTCGGAGAACCCCATGTCAATGATGATCACGGACGAATGCATCAATTGCGACGTCTGCCTGCCCGAATGCCCCAACGACGCCATTTCCCAGGGCGACGAGATTTACATCATCGATCCCAACAAGTGCACCGAATGCGTGGGTCACTTCGATACGCCGCAGTGCGTGGAAGTGTGTCCGGTCGACTGCATCCCCTTGAATCCGGACTACCCGGAGACCCCCGAGGCTTTGCAGGAAAAATTCCTGCGCCTGACCGCCGCCAAGTAAGTCCAAGCACGTCGCCCCTCAGGCGATTTTGAACAGGCGGCGCTCGCCCGGCTGATCGGACAGGGCGTGGCCGATGTGGGTGTTGATGCGCGCCAGCTGGTCCATCTGATCGCTCACCATCGCCATGTTGGCTTCGAGCTCGGCAATGCGCTCGTCGAGCGTTTCGGTCGCGGCATGGATGCGGCTGACGCTCTCGATCCGGCGCTTGAGCTGAATCTTGTGCTCGCGCACCTGGGTTTCCATCGGCGCGATCAGGGCCTTCAGCCAGGCTTCGGTTTCGCGGTTGGCCAGCTCGAACACCCGCACCACCTCGCTCGCCAGCGTTTCGAAGAAGCGCGCGGTCAGCTGCTGCTGCCCCACGGTCAGCATCCTGAACATCGAGTTGAAGCGTTCGTCGAACACGCCTTCCAGCCGCGTCATTTCCTTGCGGTACTTGCGCAGGCTGAAGTTCGGCGGGCTCACCGCCGCCAGACCGTGCTCGTCGCTGAATTTCCGGTACATCGCCGTCATCATGTTGCGGATTTCCCGGACCGATTCCGACGAGGTCTTGAGGTCGGCATCCATCTGGCGAAAGAAACGGCCCATCGCTTCGCGCAGGCCGGTGCTGAAGCGGCTTTTTTCCATGATCAGCCGCGTCTGGCGCACGTTCTGGCGCACCACGCGCATGCTGAGATGGCGGCGCAGCACCTCGACCTGTTTGGAGAACACGCTGCGCAGCGCATTGAACTGCTGCAGGCCGCGTTCGAACTGCTGCTGGTCCGCGTTGGCCTTGATCATCATGTGCTGGATGACATCGCGGTTCTTGCCCCGCAGCCCCTCCAGTTCGTCGATCTGGTCCTGCAGCGTGGCGATCCGGGTTTCCAGCAGTTCGGTGGTCTTCACCACCACGTCCTCCACGCCGCCCTGGGTCGATTCGCCGACCAGCGCCTGCTTGCAGGGGATCAGCTCCTGCGACAGCGCCGACTCCAGAAGCGGCAGGCGGCTTCTTGCCAGCAGCGCGGGGTCGTTCTTCACCTTGGCTACCAGCGCTTTCTGCGCCGACACCGGGTAGACCTGGGCGGGCGGCAAGTCGAGCAGCGTCGCGCTGCCCGCCACCTGCTTGGCGATTTCGGCTTCGATCTCGTCTTCGCTGCGGAGATCGTCCCACAGGCCGTCGATCTTGTTCAGCACCACCAGCCGCGCGCGACTGGCGCCCTGCACCGGCGCAATATAGCGGCGCCAGATCTCGATGTCGGATTTGGTGACGCCGGTGTCGGCCGACAGCAGAAACAGCACCGCATGCGCGCTGGGCAGCATGTTGAGCGTCAGCTCCGGTTCGGTGCCGATGGCGTTCAGTCCCGGCGTGTCGAGAATGACCAGGCCCTGCTTCAGCAGCGGGTGCGGAAAGTTGATCATCGCGTGGCGCCAGCGCGGAATCGCGATGCTGCCGTCGCGCGCAAGGTTGCGCGCCGTTTCCTCGTCGTCCGGGTTGATCAGGCCATAGGCCTCTGCAGTGGCGGCGTCGACCGATATCGTGTCGGACAGGCGCATCAGCGTGGCGCTCATCTCATCGGCGGAGTCGAGGTGGAGCGGGAATTCGGTCCAGGCGCCGTCGTCGCGCTTGAACTCGGCAATGCTGCCCGTTTGGGTCTTGGTTTCGATCGGCAGCAGGCGCAGCACGGGTCGCCGGGTCGGCGTGTAATACAGCTCGGTGGGGCACATCGTGGTGCGCCCGGCGGACGACGGCAGGACCCGCTGCCGGTAGTCGGAGAAGAAAATCGCATTGATCAGCTCGGATTTGCCGCGCGAGAATTCGGCGACGAAGGCCACGTTCAGCGTGTCCGTCTGCAGGCGCTCGAGCAACTGGTTCAACCGGCGTTCGGATTCCGCATCGCCCAGTTCCTGCGCGTTGAGCCAGTCGCGCAGCGCCTCGACGCGGACGTACACGGCGTCGCGCCAGGCGCTGTAATGTTCGAACTCGTCAACCAGGGTCATGAGCTTCATGCGGGCAAGCCGCCTGATATGGAACGATTATTTAACGGAAATTTCATCGCAAACTTGATCCATGAATAGGTGTCAGCGCTGGCAGACCGGGCAGTAGAAGCTGGCGCGCTGGCCCTGCACGATGCGGCGAATCGGGGTGTTGCATACCTTGCACGGCTGGTTTTCACGATCGTACACCCGAGTCTGCAGCTGAAAATACCCCAGTTCGCCGTCGCTGGCCACATAGTCGCGCAAGGAGCTGCCGCCCGCGGCAATCGCCGCGGCCAGCACGCGCTTGATCGCCGCCGCCAGCCGGTCGCAGGCCGGACGGCTGAGCCGGCGTGCGGCGGTGGCAGGACGAATGCCGGCATGAAACAGGGATTCCGACGCATAAATGTTGCCGACGCCGACCACCACCTGCGCGTCCATGACGACCTGCTTGATGGCGGCGCTGCGGCGCTGGCACTGCGCATGCAGATAGGCCGCATCGAACGCGGCGGTGAGCGGCTCCGGCCCCAGGTGCGCCAGCAGCGGATGCCGTGTTGCGTCGGCGGTCCACAGCACCGCGCCGAAACGGCGCGGGTCGCGCAGCCGCAGCATGGTGCCGTCGTCGAACAGCCAGTCGATGTGGTCGTGCAGTGCGGCGGGCTCGTCCGGCGCGGCAAAGCGCAGGCTGCCCGACATGCCCAGATGCACGATCTGCGTGACGGTGCCGAAGCCGAACAGCAGGTATTTGCCGCGCCGGTCGAGCGTCTGCAGCGGCAAACCGGCCAGCCGGGCGTCGAGATCGTCCGGCACCGGCCAGCGCAGCCGCGGGTTGCGCACCACGATGCGTCTGAGCGTGCGGCCCTGCAGTCGGGGCAGCAGGCCGAGGCGGGTGGTTTCGACTTCGGGCAGTTCGGGCATGGGGGCAACAGAGAAACCG
>JAKACL010000129.1 GCA_021821425.1 Pseudomonadota bacterium | reverse complement strand
CGCGACCGGTTCCGCCGGGCGCAGGGCCGGCACCGGCTCGGCGGCGGGTTGCGGTGCCGTCGGGGGGGCTATCGCGACGGGAGGCGAAGGCGCGCGCGCTGGCTGCGGCGGGCGGGGCGGCGTGACGGCCGGCGGCAGGGCCGGAACAGGCGCGGGCGGTTCAGCCGCGGTTTCGATCAGGCGCACATGGATCGGGCTCGGCAATACCGGTGCCGGCGGGGTGCGGGGCGCCGCGAGGATCAGGCCCAGGATGACGGCGTGCATGGCGATCACCCCGGCCAGCACGCCGGCCGCGCGAAACGGCGGGGCAAAGCGCGGATCGGTGGAAAGCGTGTGCATCGGGCGGCAGGCCGGCGTCCGGTTCAGGAGCCGTATTGTGTCATGTTCGCGGGGTGCGCTGGAGCGGCTCAAACGACCCGGCACGGCAGATCAGGTCGGCGGCGGATAAGGGCCGCGCACCAGCGGCACCGCCGCCGGCACCTCGGGCTGCAGGGTGACGTGGCGGATGCCGTGGCGCGTATCCAGGGTCTGGCGTGCGGCGGCGAGCAGGGCCGGCCAGTCGTCCAGGCTGCGGATTTCCAGGTGCGCCGACAGCGCGATGGTGCCGGACGACAGCGTCCACACGTGCAGGTCGTGCACCCGATGCACGCCGTCGAGCGCCGCCAGGTCGCGGCCGACGGCGTCGAGCTGGACATGCAGGGGCACCCCCTCCATCAGCACGTGCACCACCTCGCGCAGCAGGCGCAGCGCGGCCACCAGGATCAGTGCGGCGACGAACAGCGACAGCAGCGGATCGATCGGCGTCCAGCCGGTGGCCACCACCACCACCCCGGCGGTGATGGCGGCGACCGAGCCGAGCGCATCGCCCAGCACATGCAGCAGCGCAGCGCGGCTGTTGAGGGTCTGCTCGCCGCGATGCAGCACCCAGGCGACCGCCAGGTTCACCCCGAGACCGATCGCCGCGACACCGATGACGGCGCCGCCTGCGATCTCGCGCGGGGTGCCGATGCGGTCGATGGCTTCGTGCACGATAAAGCCGACCAAGCCCAGCATCAGCAGGCCGTTGAACAGGGCGGCCAGCACCTCGGTCCGCACCAGGCCATACGAATGCAGCATGCTGGGCGGCCGCCGCGCCAGCCAGGCCGCCGCCGCCGCGAGCCCCAGCGCCGTGCTGTCGGTGACCATGTGGGCGGCGTCGGCCAGCAATGCGAGCGAGCCCGACCACCAGCCGGCGACCGCTTCGACCGCGGCGAACGAGAGCGTCAGCAGCAGGGCGATGATCAGCGTACGGCTGTTGCCGTCGTGCCCGACGTGGTGGTGGGTGTGGGTCTCGCCATGCTCGAGCGAGAGGTTCGCGTCGTGGTCGTGCTTATGAGCGTGCACAGTAGTCGGTCGGGTCGGGCTGCAGGTTGAGGCTGGCCGAATCCTGCCCCAGCCCGGCGAGGTGATGCAACGCGTTGACGTAGCGTGTCGACTCGCGCAACTGGGTCAGGCTCGGCGGATGCGGATGGCCGTGCATGCGCGCGAGCCGCGCGCGGGACGGCGCGGGCCAGTCCACCTGGAGGCGGTCCAGCGCCTCGTCGGCGAGGTCGGGGCGGTTGCAGATCAGCGCCATGTCGCAGCCGGCGTCGAGCGACGCCGCCACCCGCTCGACGATGCCGCCGGCCACGCCTGCGGCTTCCATGCACAGGTCGTCGCTGAAAATCATGCCGTCGAAACCCAGTTGCTGGCGCAGCAGCTTTTGCAGCCAGACGCGCGAAAAGCCGGCTGGCTGGGCGTCGACCTGCGGATAGATCACGTGCGCCGGCATCACCGCGGCGAGCCCTGCCTCGATCATCAGGCGGAACGGCACCAGGTCGGCAATCGCCATGTCGGCCAGTGTGCGTTCGTCGACCGGGATATCGACGTGCGAATCCGCCTTGACGAAACCATGGCCGGGGAAATGCTTGCCGCAAGCGGCCATGCCGGCGTCCTTCATGCCCAGCATCAGCGCCTGCCCCAGCTGGAACACGGCGTGAGGGTCGGCATGCAAGGCGCGGTCGCCGATCACCGAGGAGGCGCCGTAATCGAGGTCGAGCACCGGCGCAAAGCTGAAGTCGACACCGTGTGCGCGCAATTCGCCCGCCAGCACATAGCCGGCATCGCGCGCCAGTTCGCGGGCGCGCTGCGGGTGGTCGTTCCAGATTTGGCCGAAGGCGCGCATCGGCGGCAGCCGTGTGAAGCCTTCGCGAAAGCGCTGCACACGGCCGCCTTCGTGGTCGACGCCGATCAGCAGCGGCGCGGATTTGAGCGCATGGATCTCGGCGGTGAGCGCCGCCAGCTGCGCCGGATCGCGGTAGTTGCGGGTGAACAGGATCACGCCGCCGACCAGCGGATGGCCGAGGCGACGGCGGTCGTCGGCGGTCAGTTCGGTGCCGGCGACGTCGAGCATCAGGGGGCCGAGCGTCATCGACGCTCCCGAATGAAAAGTGGGGTCATCGATGCTCCGGTATGGATATCAGGCGTCATGGGTGCTCCAGTATGACGTAGGCGAGGACCAGGTCGCCCTCGTCCGACAGCGAGACATGGTGCGCCGTAATCCTGCGCTCCACCAGCCAGGCTGCCAGTTCGGGCGCGCATTCGATATGCGGCTTGCCGTGTGGATCGCGCAGTACCGCGATGTTGCGCAGCGTGACGGGCGGACGCAGCCCGGTGCCGGCGGCCTTGGCGAACGCTTCCTTGGCGGCGAAGGCCTTGGCGAGAAAACGTGCCGGATCGCGGCTGGCGTAATAGCCCGCGTGTTCGGCCGGGGCGAGCATGCGGTCGGCGTAATGTTCGCCGAAGCGGGCGAGGCCGTCACGGATGCGACGGGCGTCCAGCAGGTCGGTGCCGATGCCGTGGATCATGGCGACACCTTCACCGGCAGCCCAGCGGCGCGAATTTTTTCAGCAAATGCGTCGAGCCAAGCCGCCGGCAGCGTGGACAGCCGGCCGGCCTGCGGCTGCATCGAAGGCCGCGCCAGCCCGTAGAGCAGCACGCCCTGCAGCGGTATCCCATCCTGCCGGATACGCGCCATCGCGGCCAGATAAGCCGCCTGTTCCGTATCCGCAGGCGCTGCACCGTCCATCGCAAACACGCAGCTTTGCAGCCAGGTCGGGCACAGTCGCGCCGTCGCCGCCAGGCGCTCGAACTGCCTGTCGGGCGAGATGCGCGTCTGGTTGATCGCGCGCATGCCGGCCGCGGTCGCGCTGTCGAATTTGAACCACACCTCGCCGTTCAGCGCCGCCATTTTTTTGAGGCCCTCCTGCACGCGCGGCCGGTCGGCCAGGCTGCCGTTGGTGATCAGCACCAGCTTGATCTTGCCGATGAGCGCGAAATCCGCCATCACCCGGCCGATCAGATCGATCACCTGTGGAAACACCTTGGCGCTGGTCGGCTCGCCGTTGCCCGACAGCGCAATGTCGTTCAGCCGCCGTGCGCCCTCAGGTACCTGTGTCTGCATGAAGTCGCCGTGCAGGATGCCGGCAAGCATCGCGCGCAACTCGGTCTCGAGTTGCGCGAGGTCGATTTCCGGCGCTGCGCCGCGCACCAGATCGGGCACCTGGCAATACACGCAGGCCCAGTTGCAGGCGTTGTTGGGATTGAGATTGATCCCCACCGACACGCCGCCGGCCCGCCGCGAGACGACGGGATAGACATAGGTCATCCCCGCACTGTCGCGGTCATGGTTGACGGGGGTGAGGGGGGCGGTCTGGGGCATGCGGCGATTTTCTCATGACACGACGAAAAACACCGTTCCCTGCGTCCGGGTCTGAGCATGCGCGTGGCGTACGCAGGCTGAAACCCCTTGTCTGGCGGAAGCGGTGTGAGGCTTCCACAAACTTGTGGGATGGGTTTTAGCACGCGTGCTTCGCACGCATGCAGAAACCCCTTGTCTGGCGGAAGCGGTGAGATTCGAACTCACGAACGGTTTCCCGTTGCCGGTTTTCAAGACCGGTGCAATCGACCACTCTGCCACGCTTCCAAAATAAATCTGCACGATGCTGAGACCGGTTTTGGCTCCGGCACGCGTCGAGAACAAAAGTGCGGTGTGCGGACGGCGCGCTTGATTACTGGGGCTGCGCGATGTTGCACTGTTCACACGGCGCGAATTGTAGCGGGTTCGCCAGGCTTTGTCGGCGGGTGAGCGCATCGGCAGGGGTTGACGCGGCTTCATCAAGAAGTGTCGGGTTTTCGTTATCCCTGTCGCGGAGGCGGAAGACGGCCCGGCGCGGGGGGCAGTAAAACCAATGCCTTGGATGCGGTCTGGCCGCGCGGTCGGTTGGCACAGATGGTGCTGTTCAACAGGCCATGCCATCCATTGAGTTGTCCCATGCCCGAATTTTTTGACATGCTGACCACGATCGCTCGCCGCCGCAAAGCCGGGAGCGGATCGCCGTTTGCCTCGGTGAAATGCACCGAAAAATGGTTGAAGACCCTGCCTGTCGATTCCGATTACGACCGGCATCACGCGCTGGTTCAGGGGCTTGAGCGCTTCAACGCGGAACACGCTGCGTCGACGCTCAGCCGCATGAAATCGCTGCTCAAGCTGGAGGAGGCGGGGCTGCCGCTGCAGGAACGCATTGTCGAACAGTATGTGCGCAACCAGGCGTCATTTCGCCTCGCGCGCCAGGCGCTGTGGCGCGAATCGTGGATGTTCTGGTCGCTGCTGGCGGAAGCCTGGTACGACATGCTGAAGCACGCCTACCGCAATCCGGGAAGCGAAGATCTCAAGCCGCATGTGGCGGATTTTGCCGCGCGCACGCTGCGCTATATCGGCCTGGCCATGCGCTGGGACTATCACCAGGCACGCAGCCCGTCGCCGTCGGCGTGGCGCCGGCTGCACAAGATCTACCGGCTGGTCGAGCGCGACGGCCATGTGCTGACACCGGTGCAGATCGATGCGAAACCGACCCACTGCGCGCGTGAATACACGCTGGTGGTGCTGCTGGGTCTGGTGCATCCGCTGGGCTATCGCACCCAGGAAATCGAGTCCATCGCCGAGCTGGTCGAACGCTTCGAACCGCTGCCGCTGCCCGACGTAGCGGCGCGACGGCAAGTCCACACGCATATGGTGGACCTGGCGCAGAGCGAGGGGGCGAGCATGCTCGAACCGGGCTGGGCGGAAGGCCGTCGCCTGCGTTACCTGGCGCTGGGTCCGCTGGTCGCCCATCTGCGCGGGCTCCAAACCGACACATCCGAAGACGGCTCGGGCGGGCTCGCCCAGCAGGTGGCCAGTTTGATCGAACGCGGCGGCATCCGGCGCAACCTGCAGCGCACCCACCGGTTCGGCCGCGTGTGGGTGGCGGCCGGCATGGACAACATCCTGACTGCGCTGGCGCAGTGCGACGGCGATCCGGCACGTTCGGGCCTCGAGCCCTGGATGCTGCGAGACGAAAGTCCGGAGGGCATGGGCTTTGCCCTGCCCGAGGCGACGGCGTTGCCGCACGGGCGCCTGGTGGCGGTGAGCTGGGATCCGGCCGAGAATGTCTGGCAACTGCTGGCGATCCGCTGGAACCGCGAGGAAGACCAGCATCTGGTCGGCGCGCAGCGCCTGTCGCGTCATCCCAGGCGGGTGGAAATTCATTTCGAGCCGACCTCGGAAGGCAGCGTGCCGGAGAAGACCTGGGCGCTGTACATGCCATTGACGCATCCCGACCAGGGCGTCAGCAACCTGTTGATCCCGCAGTCCCACTACCGCCTCGGCGCATCGCTGATGCTGCGCGACGGCGACATGCTCTACCGTCTGCGCCTGGGCGAAGTCATGGAAAGCCACGAAGGCTGGCTGCGGGTCGGCATGGATGTGCTCGGCCGCGAGCAGTTCGCCGCCGCGGCCTAGGGCCTGTTAACGCTTATTTCGCGCCAAACCCGCAGAGACGGGGCCGCTTCGGGCATGTTCCTTTGGCGCGAGCCGCTTGCTGTCCCGGCACCGCGGCGCGTTCCGCTTCGCGGGGTGCATCCCGAATCGACCTTGCCGCAGCCGCGAGATACGCGTTAACAGGCCTGATTCAGCGCGTGCGGATGTCGCCGAAGTGGAAGTCGAATGAACCGGCGCGGCGGTCGCTGAAATACTGTTCCAGCGTGGCGCGTACGGTGCGAAACGCAATCTCGTCCCAGGGAATTTCGGCTTCGGTGAACAGCTTCGTCTCCAGCGATTCGATCCCGGGCTGAAAATCCAGATCCAGCAACTGGGCGCGGAACATCAAATACACCTGGTTGATGTGCGGCAGGTTGTACAGGGTGTACAGCCCGCCGATCTCGATGCGGGCGCCGGCTTCTTCCCAGGTTTCGCGTGCTGCGCCTTCCAGCGTGGTTTCGCCGTTTTCCATGAAACCGGCGGGCAGGGTCCACAGGCCGTACTTCGGTTCGATCGCGCGGCGGCACAGCAGCACCTTGTCTTCCCATTCCGGAATGCAGCCGACCACCATCTTCGGGTTCTGGTAATGGATGGTGCCGCAGTCGCTACAGATATGACGCGGCAGATGGTCGCCGGTCGGTACGCGCAGCACGACGGCGCTGCCACATTCACTGCAAAAATTCATGCTGCATCCATCCAGTCCAAGTCGCTGCACAGTAACAAAATCCCCCTGCTGCAAGCAAGGGCGAGGTGACTTGACTAACCCGCCTGCGCATTACGGGTGGAACCCGGGGACGTGAGCGATTATCATTTGGCTTCACTCCATGTTGTTGTAAAGCCCATGCGTCCCTCCCATATCGAAACCATCCTCGACCGCGAATTCGAAAGCGCCGCCGACGGCCACCACACGCCCGTGATGCTGTGGGGCCCGCCGGGCGTCGGCAAGTCGCAGATCGTCGCCAAGATCGCACTGCAGCACAGTGTGCCGCTGATCGACATCCGCCTCTCGCAAATGGAACCGACCGACCTGCGCGGCATTCCGTTCCGCAACGGCCAGCTGGTCGAATGGTCGATTCCCTCGGTGCTGCCCGATGCCGCGCGCCACGGCCCGGCCGGCATCCTGTTCCTCGACGAGATCACCTCGGCGCCGCCGACGGTTTCGGCCGCGGCCTACCAGCTGATTCTCGACCGCCGCCTCGGCGAATACCAGGTGCCGGACGGCTGGGTGATCTTCGCCGCCGGCAACCGCCAGGGCGACCGCGGCGTCACCTACGCGATGCCGGCGCCGCTGGCCAACCGCTTCACCCACTACGAAGTCGAGGTGAACCTGGACGACTGGGTGGACTGGGCGCACAGCGAGGACATCGATCCGCGCGTGATCGCCTTCCTGCGCTTCCGTCCCGACCTGTTGTTCAGCTTCGATCCGGCGCACACGCCGATCGCTTTCCCCAGCCCGCGCTCGTGGGAATACGCGCACCGCGCGCTGCAGAAATTCGACCGCACCGCGCTGCTGGCCGACTCGCTGGTGGCCTGCGTGGGGCAATCGGCCGGACTCGAACTCAAGACCTTCGTCGACAACATGGCGCAGATGCCGGACATCGACGCCATCCTCGCCGGCGAAGCGGCCGAGGTGCCCGAGGGCATCGACCTGCAGTACGGCGTCGCTGCCGCGCTGGTCCGCAAAGCACTGCAGGCGGCCGACAGCGGCAATGCGACAGCGGTATACGGCAACATCCTCAAATACGCGCAGCGTTTCCCACAGCGCGAGATGGGCGTGATGCTGGTATCCGACCTGCACCGTGCGGTGGGCCGTCCGCTGTTCGCGGTGCCGGCGTTTGCCGAATGGGCCAACAGCATCACCGACCTCGTCTTGTACGAACATTAAGCCAATGGCTGAAGCCAACGACGCCGCGCTCCAACCCATCCTCACCAAGCTTGCCGCCGCGCGCACGCGACTGATCATGGAGCGCCCCTTCCTCGGCGCGCTGGTGATGCACCTGCCGCTGAAGCCGGGCGGCGAGTGGTGCACCACCACCGGCACCGATGCGCAGGCGTTTTACTTCAATCCCAAGTTCATCGAGAACCTGAATCTTGCGCAGACGCAGTTCGTGCTGGCGCACGAGGCGATGCATTGCGCGATGGGCCATCCGCATCGCCGCAATCACCGGGTGAAGCGGCGCTGGGACGTGGCCTGCGACCACGCGGTGAACCTGATCCTG
>JAKACL010000128.1 GCA_021821425.1 Pseudomonadota bacterium | reverse complement strand
TTGATGACGGCGTTGCATCGAGCAGTCGCGCTCGCCCAGGTGCACCGCATTACCGTGCTCGTCGGCGAGGATCTGGATTTCGATATGGCGCGGCGTCTGCAGGAATTTTTCCATGTAGACCATCGGGTTCCCGAACGCAGCGCCGGCTTCGGTCTTGGTCATGGTCACTGCGTTCAGCAGCGCGGCCTCGGTGTGCACCACGCGCATGCCGCGGCCGCCGCCGCCGCCGGCGGCCTTGATGATGACCGGATAGCCGACGTGCGCGGCGGTCCTGATGATTTCCGCGGGGTCGTCCGACAACGCGCCGTCGGAACCGGGCACGCACGGCACGCGGGCTTCGAGCATCGCCTGCTTGGCGGCGACCTTGTCGCCCATCAGGCGGATATTGTCGGGGCGCGGGCCGATGAAAGTGAAACCGGAGGATTCCACCCGCTCGGCAAAGTCGGCGTTTTCCGACAGGAAGCCGTAGCCGGGGTGGATGGCTTCGGCGTCGGTGACCTCGGCGGCGGCGATGATCGACGGCACGTGCAGATAGCTCTGCGCCGAGGGCGCCGGGCCGATGCATACCGATTCATCGGCCAGCTTGACGTACTTGGCGTCGCGGTCGGCCTCGGAATAGACGGCGACGGTCTTGATGCCCATTTCGCGGCAGGCGCGCTGGATTCTCAAGGCGATCTCGCCGCGGTTGGCGATCAGGATTTTTTCGAACATGTTTTGGCTAGGAGCTAGGGACTAGGGGCTAGGAGCTAGGGAAAATACCGCGCGAAGCGCGACCTTCCCTAATCCCTAAATCCTAGCTCCTAACCCCTACAGTTCCTCAGGCAATCACAAACAGCGGCTCGCCGTACTCAACCGGCTGGCCGTTTTCAACCAGGATGGCCTTGATGACGCCGCCCTGGTCCGATTCGATTTCATTCAGGAGCTTCATCGCCTCGATGATGCACAGCGTGTCGCCGGCATTCACGCTCTGGCCGACTTCGGCGAAGTTCTTCGAGCCGGGCGCCGGCGCGCGGTAGAAGGTGCCGACCATCGGCGAGCGCACGACATGGCCTTCGGGCATGGCGTCTTCCGCCGGCACGGCAGGCAGCGCCGGCGCTGCCGCCGCCGGGACGGGCGCATGCATCATCTGCGGCGCGTGCTGCATCATCATCGGGGCGCCGGCAACGCTCTTGGCGATGCGGACCTTTTCCTCGCCCTCGGTGATTTCCAGCTCGGCGATGCCGGAGGCTTCGACCAGATCAATGAGCTTTTTCAGTTTTCTGAGATCCATGGGGGGTCCTGTCGTGGAGGTGTCGCAGCGCATATTCCAGTGCCAGCTCGTAGCCCTGGGCGCCGAGTCCGGAAATCACGCCAACGGCGAGATCCGAGAAATATGAATGATGGCGAAAGGCTTCGCGCGCGTGGGTATTGGAAAGATGCACTTCGATAAACGGGATGGCCACCCCTGCCAGCGCATCGCGCAGCGCGACGCTGGTGTGGGTGTAACCCGCCGGATTGATGAGAATGAAGTCGACGTGGTCGTGTGCCGCCTGGTGGATGCGGTCGATCAGCGCGCCTTCGTGGTTGTTCTGGAAAACGTCGATCTGCACGCCGGCCGCGTCGCCGCGGGCGCAGAGCGCGCGGTTGACGTCATCGAGCGTGGCGAGTCCGTAGTGTTTGGGTTCGCGGCTCCCCAATAGATTGAGGTTGGGGCCGTGCAGTACCAGCACGTGCGGGCGCAGACTGGATGCCGATTTGGTCGCGGAGCGGCCGGTTCGCTTGGTCGTCATGGCGGCGAGTTTGCCGTAAATGGGGGTTAATTGTCTAGATATTGACGCTAAATCACAACTATGCGCCGATTTTCCGCAAAGCGGCGTCGAGCGTGGCGCGCGGCAATCGCCCAAGATGGGTCAGCACGACCTGGCCGTCGCGATCAAGCACGAGGGTGAAGGGGAGGGCCCCGCTCGGATTGCCCAACGCGCGTGCGAGGCTGTGGGCGGCACCCTCGCCGATCAGGATCGGATAGCTGACCGGCCGCTGCCGCAAAAACTGCGCGACATTGGCCGCGTTGTCGATCGCGATGCCGACAAATTCGACGCCATGGGGGCGATGTGCCGCGCGCAAGGCGTCAAAATCAGGCATTTCCTCGCGGCACGGCGCGCACCAGCTGGCCCAGAAATTCAGTACCAGCGGCTGGCCGCGCCATTGCGACAGCGGCTGGGTGCGACCCTGCAGATCAGGATACGCGAGTTGCCACAGTCCGGTGACCGCGCGGGTCTCGGGCGGTTGCGGGGCATAGCGCGACTGCGCCAGCCAGGCGCCGGCAGCGAGCGCCAGCAGCGCGAGGGAAATGAGGTACAACCATTTTTTCAGCATGCATCCTCGCCGGGAAGCATCCGCCGCCCCTGCGGGCGGCGAATTCAGGAGAGCAGGATCGGCGGAGCCGCGGCTTACAGTTCGCCGTAGGAATGCAGGCCCGACAGGAACATGTTGACGCCGATGAAGGCGAAGGTGGTGACGAACAGGCCGACCACCGCCCACCAGGCGAGCATCGGACCGCGCAGGCCCTTGACCAGGCGGATGTGCAGCCAGGCGGCGTAGTTCAGCCACACGATCAGCGCCCAGGTTTCCTTCGGGTCCCACGACCAGTAGCCGCCCCAGGCCTCGGCCGCCCACATGGCGCCGAGGATGGTGGCGATGGTGAAGAAGGCGAAGCCGATCGCAATGGTCTTGTACATCACGTCGTCGAGCACGTCGAGCTTCGGCAGGCGGCTGGCGAGGATGCCGCGCGAGGCGAGCAGGTAGGCGCCGCCGAGCATGGCGGCGATGGAGAATGCGCCATAGCCGACGAAATTTGCCGGCACGTGGATTTTCATCCACCAGGATTTCAGCGCCGGCACCAGCGGCTGGATCTCGTGCGCGCCGCGGTCGAAGGTATACCAGAGGATGAATCCGACCGCGGCCGCGATGATCAGCAGCACGAAGGCGCCCATCTGCCGAGCCTTGTAGCGCGCTTCGTAATAGAGATACATCATCGCGGTGATGAGGCTGAACAGCACGAAGACTTCGTACAGGTTCGACACCGGGATGTGGCCGACGTCGGCGCCGACCAGATAGGACTCGTACCAGCGCACCATCAGCCCGATCCAGCCGAATGCAACCGCCGCCCAGGTCAGCCCGGAACCGGTTTTCAGCATGAAATCCGAGCGCGCCAGCAGACCGGCCCAGTAGGCGAGCGTGGCCAGCCCGACCAGCGCGCACATCCACATGATCGCGGCCTGGCTGGAAATCAGGTACTTGAGGAAGAAGGCCTCTTCCATGCGCGCCAGGTTGCCCTGGTACTGGCTGAGTGAAAACAGGCTGATCGCGACGACCACCAGGAAAAGCGGGCGGAACGGCTTCCAGAACCAGCCGAACACCGCCAGCGCCGGAATCGTGGTCAGCAGGATGCCCTTCTCGTAAATGTCCATGTAGTCGCCGTACTGCGACAGGCCATACAGGCCGCCGACGGCGACGACCAGCGCGTACAGCCAGTCGAACCAGGTCAGTCGTTTTAGCAGCGGGGCGGGTTGATTGAGTGCAAGTTCCATATCTGTAGAGCCTCCGTATTACCTGGCAAGCGTGTCGAGCGCCTGCGAATGCTGGACGAATTCTTTTTCGAAATCGATGGTATGTTTGGCCGACGACATCGCCAGCAGCGCATGCCCCGGCTTGATGCGCAACCAGACCCGGCGTTCGCGCACGTACAGCATGAAGAATACGCCGAGCGTCAGCAAAAGCGAACCCAGGTACACGATGTTCTGGCCGGGCGAGCGGGTGAGCTGCAGGCCGCTGGCCTTGACCTCGTCGTACTGCATCAGCTGCAGATAGATCGGCGCGCCGTAGACGAACAGGTCGCTCACGCTGTTGAGCGTGTCGCGCACCAGCCAGCCGGTGGCGTCGTCGGGCGCGCGCGGCGGCAACCCGGCCTCGCGGTTGGCAATCTGCAGCGCTTCGAAGGCGGCGAGTTCGAGAATGCGCAGATAGGTGCCGGCGGCCCGTTCGCCTTCGGACTCGGGCACACGCTCCTCGATGAAGCGGCCCAGCGACTGGAATCCGCCTTCGGCAAACATGGCCAGCACCTGGCCCGCGCTGAATTTCAGCTTGTCCTCGATTTCGGTGCCCCAGGCCTCCTGCGGCAGCGCCTGGCGCGCGAAGCGGGCGGCGATCTCGGGATGCCGTTCCTTGTTCAACAGCGCGCCGCGCAGGCGCATGTAGCTGTCGATGCTGCCGTCGGCATCGAGCGGCATGCGCAGGTAGCGAAAGGCCTCGGTGGGTGTTTCGCGCACGCCCGACATCAGGAACCAGCGGCCTTCGAGCTCCAGCGGCAGCATGTAGTTGGTGAACTCGCGCGCCTGTCCGCGCGCGTCGCGCAGCTTGTACTGGAAGCTCGGGCCGACGTTGCGCAGATGCCGGTTGTCGCTGACCGGGCTGCCGCCGAGCACGCTCATGGTGTCGCCGGCGGCTTCGATTTCGCCGCCCATGTTTTCGATGTTGAATGGACGGAAATCGTTGAACTCGAGCGTGTAGTCGCCGGCCGTGCTGGTCAAGGTGCTGGTCTGGTGAACCGTGCCTTCGAGGGTGAATTCCGAGGCGGTCGGGGCGAACAGGTTCCAGCCGCGCAGCGTCAGGCGGGTGCCGCCGTCGGCGAAGCTCGCCTGATAGATGGCGACGCCGTCGTGGATCAGCGGGTGATTGACCTCGATCGTCGCTTCGCGGATCTTGTTGCCGGCGTGGTCGAACAGTTCGACGTCGCTCTCGAAGCTTTTCGGCTGCCCGGTGCTGTAGTGCTCGATGCGGAATTCCTTCAGCGCCACCACGAACGGCAATTCCTGCACCAGATAGCCGTCGGCCACGTTGAGGAAGGCCACGTCCGCGCTGGAGCCTTCGGGAATCTGCACGCTGCCGCGGAACGACGGATTGGACGGGGTCAGGCGCGAAATCGCCGGCACCTGGCTTTGCGGAATGTCGCGCGTCTCGATTTTCTTGTAGCCCAGGACCTGCTGCGCCTTGAAGATCAGGTTGCCGTCCATGAGGCCGCCGATGCAGATGATCACGATGGCCGCGTGCGCCAGAAAATAGCCCAGGCGGTTCCAGCTGCCGGCCTTGGCGGCGAGCAGCACGCCTTCCTCGCGCGGCAGGTTTTTCACCTTGTAGCCCTGGCCTTCGAGGTAGCGCTGCGCGCGGGCGGCGAGTGCTTCGGGCGTGTGTGCGGTGGGGGTTTCGTGCTTGTGCTTGAATGCATTCAGCGACTGCTCGCTGACGTGCTCGCGGAAGCTTTTCATTTCGCGCGCGAAATTCGGCGCGTTGCGCCAGATGCAGACGGTGACGGACACGACGAGGAAGGTCAGGATGACCAGAAACCAGAGCGCATGGTAGACGTCGTACAGCCCGAGTTTTTCGAACACCTCGAACCAGAACGGCCCGAGCTGGATCAGATAGTTGGCATAGGGTTCGGACTGCTTCAGCACGGTGCCGATGATCGACGCGATCGCGAGGATGGACAGCAGGCTGATCGCAAAGCGCATCGAGCTCAGGAGCTCGAACAGGGATTTGCCAAAGGAGTGGGAAGCAGTGTTCATGGAGGGCGGCAATGAAAAAGGGTGACGCGTGTCACCCTCTTATCGACTCAGGGATGGCCAGCAAGTTTACCCGAAGGTGCCGGCCGTGACTGCAAAGCCGGCTAGTCCGAATGAACCCCGCTCCCGCCGCGGACGCGCGCCCGGGTGGGCGCGCGTGCGGCAACCCGTTTAGCGCAGGCCCTGAATATAGGTGGCCACGGCCTTCATGTCGGCATCGGTCATCTTGGCGGCGATGCTGCGCATCATCTTGGCAGCGTCATTGGCGCGCGTCTCGACGCGGAAGGCGTTCAGCTGCGCATAGACGTAATCCGCATGCTGGCCGGCCAGGCGCGGAAACTGGACGGGGATGCCCTTGCCCTGCGCGCCGTGGCACGAAGCACATGCGGGCACGCCGGTGCCCTGCACGCCGCCGCGGTAGATCTTCTGGCCGATCAGCGCCAGCTCCTGGTCCTTGGCGGTGGCCGGCTTGGGCTGCTGGGCGCTGAAGTAGGCGGCCAGATTCTGCATGTCCTGCGGGCTCAGGCTGCTGACGATGCCGGTCATCACGGGGTTCTTGCGCGCGCCCGACTTGTAGTCGGTGAGCTGCTTGTAAATATATTCAGCATTGAGCCCGGCCAGTTTGGGATTGGCCGCCGCGGCGCTGTTGCCGTCTGCCGCGTGGCAGGCCGCACACACCTGGTTGACGATGCTTTCGGCCGCCTTGGGGTCGCCTTTGACCGCAGTGGGGTTGGCGTAGGCGGAGGTGGTTGCGAGGAGTGCAACCAGAGAGACGACGAGTTTCATCAAAAGCTCCTGAAGCTTGCAAAACTTGGGAAAACGGGTAGTTTAGCGGTAACTAATATGACTGCCAAGCCCGTGCTCAATCGCGCCCAATTCCATACATCGGTCGCCCAGTTGCGCGATTTGCCCTACAGCCAGGCGGAAATCGCGTTTGCTGGGCGGTCCAATGCGGGAAAGTCGAGCGCAATCAATCTGTTGACGCGAATCAATCGCCTCGCCTACACGTCCAAAACGCCGGGACGCACGCAGCTTATCAACTTTTTCGCGCTGGCCCCGGACATTTATCTGGTTGATCTGCCGGGCTACGGGTATGCCAAAGTGCCGCCGGCGGTGAAAGCAAAGTGGGAAACCCTGCTGTCGCGCTACCTGCAGGAGCGCGACGCGTTGCGGGGCCTGGTGCTGATCATGGATGCACGCCACCCGCTGACCCCGCTGGACCGGCAGATGCTGGATTGGTTTACCCCCACCGGCAAACCGGTGCACATTTTGCTGTCGAAGGCCGACAAGCTTTCCAACAGCGAAAAAGCGTTGACCTTGCACAAGGTCCGGCAGGAGATCGCCGCGCTCGACGGTGTCAGCGTGCAGCTGTTTTCCAGCCTGTCGCGTCAGGGTGCCGACGAGGCGGCGGCGCTGATCGAGCGCTGGCTCGCGCAGGCGCGGCAGCCCGATACCCAGAGCGCCGGTTGAACACTCCCGCCGCCAGAATAAAAAAGCCCCGACCAAGGGAGGGATCGGGGCTAAAAATGCCTTAAGGGGATTAAGGCATCCCGCTCAGGGAGGAGAAGCGGGAGACGATGCAAAGATCGTCTGCCTTGTAGAGTAGGCTCCCTTGGGTAAAGTTCCATCCGCTTTCAATTGGAGAAGTTCGTGAGTCTGCCCTTCGCTTCATTTCCGGCATCCCGTATGCGTCGTATGCGCCGCGACGACTTTTCGCGTCGCCTGATGCGTGAGCACACACTTACGTCAAACGATTTGATTTATCCGGTGTTTGTGCTGGATGGATCGAAGCGTCGGGAGGCGGTGGCGTCGATGCCCGGGGTCGAGCGGCTGTCGATCGACCTGCTGCTGCCGGTGGCCGAGGAGTGCGTGCAACTGGGGATACCGGCACTGGCGCTGTTTCCGGTGATCGACGCGGGGTTAAAGACGCTGGGCGCCGAAGAGGCGCTCAATCCGGAAGGCCTGGTGCCGCGCACCGTGGCGGCGCTGAAAAACCATTTTCCTGAACTGGGGATCATCACCGACATTGCGCTCGACCCCTATACCAGCCACGGCCAGGACGGCCTGATCGACGACAGCGGCTACGTGCTGAACGACGAGACCGTCGCCGTGCTGGCACGGCAGGCGGTGGTGCACGCCCAGGCCGGGGCCGACGTGGTCGCCCCGTCCGACATGATGGATGGCCGTGTCGCCGCGCTGCGCGCCGCGCTCGAAGGCAGCGGCCACATTCACACCCGCATCCTGGCCTATGCGGCCAAGTATGCCTCCAGCTTCTATGGCCCGTTTCGCGACGCGGTCGGCTCCGCCGCCAACCTCGGCAAGGGCAATAAATATACGTATCAAATGGACCCTGCCAACAGCGACGAAGCCCTGTGGGAAGTCGGCATGGATCTGCAGGAAGGTGCCGACATGGTCATGATCAAGCCGGGCATGCCCTATCTGGATGTCATCCGCCGCGTCAAGGATGCCTACGGCGCACCCACCTATGCCTATCAGGTGAGTGGGGAATACGCTATGTTGAAGGCAGCGGCGCAGAACGGCTGGCTGGATGAGAAGGCGTGTGTGATGGAAGCGTTATTGGCCTTCAAGCGTGCCGGCGCG
>JAKACL010000127.1 GCA_021821425.1 Pseudomonadota bacterium | reverse complement strand
CCTTAGCCACCACGCCGAGCGGGCAGATCAACGGCATGCCGCTGGCCGCACTGCTCGGCCACGGCGAGCCTGCGCTCACCGGAATCGACGGCGCGGGTGCCGCGCTGCAGCCCGCGCAGGTGTGCCTGGTCGGGGTGCGCAGCTACGAGGCGGGCGAAGCCGCGCTGTTGCAGCGCCTGGGGGTGCGGGTGTTCGACATGGCGGAAATCCACCGGCGCGGGTTGGCCGAGGTATTCGACGAGGCGCTCGCCATCGTGCGGCGGGGCACCGCCGGATTCGGCGTCAGCGTGGACCTGGATGCGCTCGACCCCGACGAGGCGCCCGGAGTCGGCTCGGCGGTGCCGGATGGGCTGCGCGGTGCCGAGCTCGCGGCCGCATTGTCGCGGCTACGCGATGACCCGGCCTTCGTGGCGATGGAAATCGTCGAATACAACCCGCGCCGCGATCGCGACCGCGTCACCGCCCGCGCGGCCGGCGCACTGGTCGACGCGATTGCGCCGCTGAAAACCCCGCGCTAGCGTTTACTCGAATTCCATCGCCCGGAACACCCGCCCGGCGTTGCTGCGTGCGAGTTCGTCGGCGGTGTGCAGGTGCATATACGCCGATTGGTCGACCTTGTACGCATCGTCGAGCGAACCGCCGGCCTTGACGACTTCGGCGACTTTCGCGCGCAGGTGCACCAGATAGTCGCGCGTCCACTTGCGCACGGTGGCCATGTCGGTCGGCCCGCCGTGGCCGGGAATCACGGTTTCGGCGCCCAGCGCCTCGAACAGCGCCCAGGTCTCGATCCATTTGGCGGTGTCGGTGTCCTCGAAAATCGGCAGCATGCGGATGTGGAAGGCGGTGTCGCCGGCGATCACCAGCTTCTTCTCGGGCAGCCACACCATGGTGTCGCCGTGACTGTGCGAGGGGCCGAGGTGCAGGATCTGCAGGTTCCACGCGCCCATTTTCAGGTCGAGCTTGTCATCGTAGAGCTTGTCGGGCATCACGAACTCGGTCTTGAAGGCCTTGTCGCGCGCTCGGCTGCGCATGGTCGCCAGCACGTCGTAGCCGGTCTTTTCCATGTAGGCCGCGGTGTCGCGGTGCGCGATGATGGTGACGCCCTGTTCCTTCCAGTAGTTGGAGCCGAGCATGGCGTGGCCCTGGCTGTTTTCCAGCACGACATATTTCACCGGCTGCGTGGTGCGCTTCTTGATCTCCTCGTGCAGGCTTTGCGCCAGCAGGTAATTGTCGCCGGCATTCACCACCAGCACGCCATCGTCGGTGATGACGAAGGACAGGTTGTTGTTGTGGCCGGAGTTGTCGTAGGTGCCGGGGGCGGTGGCGCCGATCGCCGACCACACGCCGGGAATGACTTCCTGCGGCAGGTCGTAGAGGAAGGAGGCCAGTGCCTTGTCGGGGTATTGCAGGGGCAGGCCGGCGCGCTTCCAGTTGAAAAAGCCGTCGCGGTAGTTCTTCACGTTCTTGTAGCCGAGCTTCATCAGCGTGTCGGCGGCGAGCGGACTGCGCTGGTTGGCACCGCAGTAGACGACGATCGGCGTGTTCTTGTCCGGCACCGCCGTCTCGACCTGGTATTCCAGCCAGCCGCGCGCGATGTTGAAAAAGCGCGGCGCGTCGACGTGGCCGCCAAACATGTTCAGTTCGGCCGGCGTGCGCACGTCGACGACCACGGTTTTAGGTTGGGCCTTTAGCTGCGCGACGAGGCCAGCGGTATCGAGTTGCGTCACCCGCTTGCGGGTCGCGTCCAGGATGCGCTGCGCGGCCTGCGTCAGCGGCGGCGCCTCGGGGATGGGCAGCACGACGGCGGACAGGTTTTGCGCCTGCGCGGACGCGCTCAGCAGCAGGGCGGCAGCCCACAGCGCGCGCAGAATCGGGGTGGCGGTCATGGCGGCCTCCTGATGTTTTTTATAGTGCATCTGTCATTGCGACGCCATGCCGACGAAAGGATTCTCGCGGCGTTCGTGCCCGAAGCTGGACATCGCACCGTGGCCCGGCACGAAGCGCACCGCATCGCCCAGCGGAAACAGCTTGCCGCGGATGGCGGCCAAGAGCGCAGCATGGTCGCCGCGTGGAAAATCGGTGCGGCCGATCGAACCCTTGAACAGCACGTCGCCGACGAAGGCCAGCTGCGCTTCCGGCTGGTAGAACACCACATGGCCAGGCGTGTGGCCGGGGCAATGCAGCACCTCGAAGCGGATCGCCCCCACCTCTACCGCATCGCCGTCCTCCAGCCACAGGTCCGGCGTGAATGCCACCGTGGGCGGAAAGCCGAACAGCTCGGCCTGCTGCGGCAGCAGGTCGAGCCAGAACTGCTCCTTGCGCTGCGGGCCGACGATGGGGATGCCGAGCGCATCGCGCAGCTCGACTGCCGCGCCCACGTGATCAAGGTGACCGTGGGTGAGCAGGATTTTTTCCAGCGCGAGGCCGCGCGCAGCCACCTCCGCCAGCAGGCGTTCGGCCTCGCCGCCGGGGTCGATCAGCGCCGCGCGGCCATGTTCGTCCCATACCAGCGAGCAGTTCTGCTGATACGGGGTGACGGGGAGAATGGTAAATTCCATGCACGCCATTATCCCGCCAAACACCATGTCCGCGCCCGATGCCCTGCTGCTGATTTCCACCCACTGCCCGCACTGCCCGGCAATGCTGACCGCGCTCGCCGATCTGGTGAAGCAGGGCACGATAGGGCGGCTGGAAGCGGTCAACCTGGAGCAGCATCCCGAAGTCGGCCAGGCGCTCGGCGTGCGCTCGGTGCCGTGGCTGCGCCTCGGCCGCATCGAGCTGGCCGGCATGCACGGCAAGGCCGAGCTTGCCGAATGGGCGGCCAAGGCCGACAGCGAGGCAGGCCTGGCCGACTGGTTTCATATGCTGCTGAAGGAAGGCCAGCTGCCCAAAGCCCAGGCGCTGATCGAGGCCGACCCCGCGCTGCTGGCGGCGGTGCTGCCCATCGTCGGCAACGTCGAGGCCAGCCTCAACGTGCGGCTGGGCGCCGGCGTGCTGCTGGAAAATTTCGCCGGCAGCGACAGCCTGCGCGCGCTGCTGCCGCGGCTGGGCGAACTGTCGCGGCATGCCGACGCGCGGGTGCGCGCGGATGCCTGCCACTATCTGGGGCTGACGCGGGACACCGCCGCGCACGTCTGGCTGGAGGCGCGGCTGACGGACGAGGATGCCGACGTCCGCGAGATCGCGACCGAGAGTTTGCAGAATATTTCAGGCTAGATGCTCAAGGGGCGTTGCATGCGGGGTAAATGTCTTTGTGGAGAAGTCGAGTTCGCAGTATCCGGTACGCTGCCACACATCTATCAGTGCCACTGTTCCTTATGCCGCAAGGCGACGGGCTCCGCCGCCAACGCAGCGCTCATTGTCCCAAGCGAGCATTTTCAATGGATATGCGGTCAGGATCGCATTACCTCATATGCAGGGACGGATTACCGCTCTGACTTCTGTTCAAAATGCGGAAGCCCGCTGCCCAATCCTCTTCCGGGCAGCGCTGATTACTGGATACCCGCGGGCTTGCTTGAAGACAATGCAAGCCTGGAAATCGCTGCACATTTGCATGTTGGATCAAAGGCCTCCTGGGATGCTGTCGCCTCAAGCGGCATTCTGTATCAAGAAGCCCCTGACCTGGAAAGCCTGATAAATGTGCTGCGGCAAAACGCGGATACTTAAACCTTGCAGCCCATGTAGAGCAACCGCTTCCTGGCGAGATCGAATATGAAAATCAAACAATACCAAGTGGACGCCTTCGCCACCCGCGCCTTCGAAGGGAATCCAGCGGCGGTGTGTCCACTGGACAGCTGGCTGGACGATGCATTGCTTCAGGCCATCGCGGGAGAAAACAACTTGTCCGAGACGGCTTTTTTTGTGCCTTCGGAAAAAGGCTACCGGTTACGCTGGTTCACCCCGGTTAAAGAGGTTGATCTGTGTGGTCATGCCACGTTGGCAACAGCGCATATCCTGTTCGAAAAGCTTGGCTACGCGCAGCCGGTCATCAGGTTCGAAACGCGCAGCGGCGACCTGTTTGTGAAAAAGAAAGGGGCGCTGCTGGAAATGGACTTACCGGCCTGTCCGCCCACCCCTTGCACGCTTCCCGATCTGCTGGCCGACGGCCTCGGCCGTCGCCCCCTCGAAGTGTGGGCCGCTGACGATTATCTCGCGGTGTTCGACAGCGAAGCGACCGTTCGCGCCATCACGCCTAACCAGGCCCTGCTCGGCCAACTGGGCCTGCGCTGCGTCGTCATCACCGCGCCCGGCACCGAGGTGGATTTCGTCAGCCGCGTCTTTGGACCCAAATTCGGCATTCCCGAAGACCCCGTCACCGGCTCGGCGCACTGCGCGCTCGCGCCCTACTGGGGCAAGCGGCTCGGCAAAGACGTGCTGAGCGCCCGACAGGTTTCCAGACGTGGCGGCAACGTCGGTTGCGAGCTCAAATCCGACCGCGTCCTGCTGTCGGGTGCCGCGGTCACGGTCATGGAGTCCGACATCTGCTTCTGAGCAGTCATCCGACTGAATGCCGCGCCAATAACCGAGCCACTGCCCATGTCCGTTCCCGCCGCCTATCTCGGCGTCATCCTGATCTGGTCCACCACGCCGCTCGCGATCCAGTGGAGCGCGCAGGGGACCAGCTTCAGTTTCGCCGTGATGGCACGGATGCTGATCGGACTGGCGCTGTGCGTGCTGCTGCTGTTCGCCACCCGCACCGCATTTCCCTTCATGCCGGCCGCACGGCGGCTGTATGCGATCAGCGGCCTGACGCTGGGTGTGTCGATGCTGCTTACCTCGTGGGGGGCGCTGCATATCCCGTCAGGACTGATTTCGGTGATCTTCGGCCTGTCGCCGCTGCTGACCGGCGTGTTCGCCGCGCTGTGGCTGGCGGAGCGCACGCTAACGCCGCTCCGCATCGCGGGGCTGGTGCTGGCGCTGGCCGGGCTGTGGCTGATTTTCGGCCAGCCGTGGCCGGGCGATGGCCATGCCACGCTCGGCACCGCCGCGGTGGTGGTCGGCATGACGACCCAGGCGCTCGGGCTGGTGTGGATCAAGCGGCTCAACGTGCGCATTTCCTCGCTCGCCATCACCACCGGCTCGCTTGGCGTGGCCACGCCGTTGCTGATCGTGGCATGGCTGGTGGCCGATGCCGCGCAGCTGCCGCCCGACATCACGCTCCGCGCAGCGATGGCCATCGTCTATCTCGGCGTGCTGGGATCGCTGGTGGGGTTTACGCTGTATTACTACGTGATCAAACGCCTCGATGCCGGCCGCGTCGCGCTGATCATGCTGGTGACGCCGGTGGCCGCGCTGCTGCTGGGCAAGGTGCTGAATCAGGAATACATCCCTGCGCTGGGCTGGGCCGGCATTGCGCTGATCGGCGCCGGGCTGCTGCTGTACGAATGGCAGGCGCTGCGGGGATTAAGGTCGGCGTCTGGCACGGCCGATAACACTCCATCCCCCTAAGCGGCCGAATAAGCGTATGCGCGAATTATTCTCGAACCTCCTCGCCGGTTTTCGCCTGGCGACCTACTTCAGGGTTGAGGCAAGCGAATTCCGGGTATCGATCCGCCAGCTGGTCTGGCTGACGCTGATCGAGTTCGCGCTTACCGTCGGGATCGGCTATCTCATGCTGGAAGGTGAGGGCTACTTCAATTCCCACATCGTGGTGCAGGGCCTGGCTTCGGTGACGATAACGCTGATGATTGCCGCGCTGCTGGCACACTGGCTGCGCACGCCGGCGCTGCTGCTCGGCTATGCCGTCGCTGCCACCGCGATGATGCCGATGCTGCTCGCCTATACCTATGGCGGGCATGCGATCTGGCAGCGGCTCGAGTTCGACCTCGACGACACGGTCTGGACCTGGCTATGGCTGGTCTGGGTTTCCGGCCTGCTGGTGCGCGCGGTCCAGCTCTGGGTGCCGCTCAAGCCGGGCCGGCTGATCGCAGTCGGCGTTTTTCTGGTCGCCGTGCTGGCCGTTCAGCTCGGGCTTCCGCAGCAGCAAGCCTGGTACGACCTGGGCACGAACGCCGAGAATCGCGTGCTTGAGATCGGCGGGCACGAGGCGCTGTTGTACCGGCAATCCGGCCTGCTCGACGGCACGTTGAATGCCCTGAAAACGCAGCGCCCCAATGTGGCCGACCTGTATTTTGTCGGCTTTGCCGGCTACGGCTGGCAGGACGTGTTCATGAAGGAAATGAATACGGTGCATGCGCTGTTCGACAGCCGCTTCGACACGCGCGGCCGTTCGCTATCGCTGATCAACAACAAGAAAACGCTGTCCACCACGCCGATCGCCACCACCACTGCGCTGCAAGCCGCGTTGGCGCACGTGGGCGATCTGCTCGACCCCGAGGAAGACCTGCTGTTCCTGTTCATCACCAGCCATGGCTCGGACGCGCCAGCCTACCTCTCGGTGGATCACGACAGCCTGCAGCTCACCCAGCTGACGCCCGAGCGGCTCAAGGCCGCGCTCAGCGCCACGCCGATCAAGTGGAAGGTGGTGGTGGTCTCCGCCTGTTATTCGGGCAGCTTCATCCCGGCGCTGAAGGACGACAACACGCTCGTGATCACCGCGTCGAGTGCGGACCGCAACTCTTTCGGGTGCGACGACAGCAACAACATGACCGACTTTGGACGCGCCTACTTCGACGAGGCGCTCAAGCAGACGACCTCCTTCACGGCGGCATTCGAACTGGCGCGCACGCGCATCGCCGAACGCGAGAAAGCGGCCGGGCTGACCCCGTCCCAGCCCCAGATCGCGCTGGGGAAAAATTTCGCCGCCAAATGGCAGGGGCGTTTTACCGATTAGTGTCGCGAATCCTTTTTATCCGGCGGATCGAACAAGGCATCAAGCGCGCTGCGGCTGGCCTGCGCGATCGCGGCGCCGCCGCCCTTGTAGGCTTCCGGCCGCGGCACGAACCAGCCGCAATCGTTGGCGCGCGTCTTGTCGGCGACGCGATCGGCTGCCAGTTCGCGGCACTGCCCGGCACGGTGCGCATCGAAATGACGGCACTGCTTGCACACGTGCAGGTCGGCGCGGCAGCTGGGGCAGGTTTCGCGGCGCGACAGCGGCAGCAGCATGCCGGCCAGGCTGGCGCCGCATTTCCAGCATTGCAGGCTCATCGGGCGGTGAAATCCTGGCCGGGGTAATCGGGCGTGCGCAGCGCGTGGTATTCCAGATCGCCCAGCGCGATGTGCTGCAGCGCGCGCGCATGGGTGGCATCCAGCACCACTGGCGGCGCCATGCCGTCCTCGGCGGCCTGCAGCCAGCGCGCGGCGCACATGCACCAGCGGTCGCCCGGCTGCAGGCCCGGGAAATCGTATTCCGGCGCCGGGGAAATCAGGTCGTTGCCGTGCTGCAGCGAATAATCGAGAAAGGCCTCGGTCATCTGCACGCACACGGTGTGACTGCCGATATCCTGCGGACCGGTATGGCAGACGCCGTCGCGGACGAAGCCGGTCATCGGCGACACGCTGCACACCTGCAGCAGACCGCCCAGCACATTGCGCGCGTCACTCATCCGACTCCCTCCACGTTGCCCTCTGCAAAAAATAACACAAGCGGGCTCAGGGTGGGGTCGGCGCGTCGCCGGGCTGCGGATCGGTCAGCGGGCCGATCAGGGCCGCGCCTTCCATCTCGGCATGGGTGCGTTCGACGTGCGCCAGCACGCTGGGCGCGGGGTAGCCGTCGGCCGGCAGGCCGTGCTCAGCCTGGTACTGGCGCAGGGCGGCCTGGGTGCGCGGGCCCAGCAGTCCATCCTCCGGCCCGGCGTCAAAACCCAGCGCATTCAGGGCCAGCTGCAATGACTGCAGCTGCGCCGTGCTGAGCGCGCCGGCCTCGCCCGGCTGCGCGGTCAGCGGCGCGCCGCCTGCCAGCTGATGCGACAGCTGGGCCACCGCCAGCGCGTAATTGACCGAGCGGTTCCAGCGCATCACCACGTCGAAATTGTCGAAGACCATGAAGGCCGGGCCCTGCCAGCCCTGCGGCAGCACGACCGCTGCGCGGCCGCTGCCCGGCAGGGCGCTGCCGTCCGCCGCCTGCACGCCGCGCGCGGCCCAGTCGGCGACCGGCTGCCGCTGGTTCACGCCGGCCCCGCGAAAATCGAAACCGGCCGGCAACCGCACCTCCAGCGCCACCGGTTCGCCCGGGCGCCAGCCTGCGCGCGTGAGGTAGTTCGCCGCCGAGAACATGGCGTCGGGCAGCGAGCGCCACAGGTCGATG
>JAKACL010000126.1 GCA_021821425.1 Pseudomonadota bacterium | reverse complement strand
CGTACGCGAACTGGTCGATTACGCCGGGCAAAAACTCGGCACGCTGATGGACGAACGCATCGTCCACGCCAAGGCGGAATTCTCGTCGCTGGTGCAGGAAAAAGTCGAATATTTCAAGCGTGAGATCGACAGCTTCTTCATCGAGCGCCAGCGCGATCTGGCGCGCGAGCGGCGGCGCCTGTTCATCAACGTCGGCATCGCAATTCTGGCCTCGCTGTCGCTCGGCTTCGTGTCCTGGCTCTACCACCAGTACCTCGGCGGCGGGCTCGACGTGTTCGCCATCTTCCGCATCGTGTTCGCCTCGCTGATGGGCGGCTATGCGGCCTACCTCGCAGTCCGGCTGGTGCGGCGCTGGCTGTCGATGTCGGAACACAGGAAGGACACGCTGTTCCTGGTCAGCCGTTACTGGGGCGTGCTGCGCCCGGAAAGCATTTTCGGCACGGTGATCCTGGTATGCCTGATGGCGGCGCTGGTGGGTTTCCTGCTGTTTCCCGAGCAGATCGCACAGCTCACCGGCAGCGAGGCCTTGCTGAAGACTTTGCGCGAGGCCTACCCGATGCTGCGGCAATGACTCGCCACCGCTTTTCAGCCCGTTTTCACACGGCGTCGAGCGTCGCCAGTTCCCAGCGCGGTCTGACCGCAAACGTCAGGTCCCGGTTTGCATGCGCCAGCCGCTGCGCGCCGGCATAGGCGATCATCGCGCCATTGTCGGTACAGAACTCCAGCCGCGGGTAAAACACCTCGATGCCGCGCGCAGCGGCTTCGCGCGTGAGCCGTTCGCGCAATTGCGCGTTGGCGCCCACGCCGCCGGCGACCACCAGCCGCGTTGCCCCGCTGTGCTGGCAGGCCGCCAGACTCTTGCTCACCAGCACCTCCACCGCGGCTGCCTGGAAGGCGGCCGCGATGTCCGCGGCCTGCGCCAGCCCCTGCTTTCTCACCAGCGTCAGCACCGCCGTCTTCAGTCCGGAAAAGCTGAAATCGAAATCGCCGGAATTCAACATCGGTCGCGGCAGCTTGAAGCGGTCGGCGTCGCCCGTCGCCGCCAGTTTCGACAGCGCCGGCCCGCCCGGATAACCCAGCCCCAAGAGCTGGGCCGTCTTGTCGAACGCCTCGCCGGCGGCGTCGTCGAGGGTTTCCCCCAGGAGCGTATAGCGACCGACGCCCGATACCAGCATCAATTGGGTGTGCCCGCCCGACACCAGCAGGGCTACGAACGGGAATGCGGGGGGCGTGTCGGCAATCAGCGGCGACAGCAGGTGGCCTTCGAGATGGTGCACGCCGACCGCCGGGATATTCAGCGCATATGCCAGCGCGCGCGCCATCCCCGCCCCCACCAGCAGGGCGCCGGCCAGGCCCGGGCCCTGCGTGTACGCGATGCCGCCGAGATCGGCGAGGGTGCGACCACCCTCGGCCAGCACCTGCCGGGTCAAGGGCAGCACCCGCCGGATGTGGTCGCGCGAGGCGAGCTCGGGCACCACGCCACCGTAGTCGTTGTGCATCGCGATCTGCGAATACAGGGCGTGCGCCAACAGGCCGTGCGCGCTGTCATACAGCGCGACACCGGTTTCATCGCAGGAGGATTCGACGCCAAGCACCAACATGGGAGAGAACTCAGATCCAGACATGCGCATGATAGCGCGAGCGGAGCGGCGCCGAATTCTGGCTTCCTGCCAATCGCGGCCCCGGCATGCGTCTTGTTTAGGTAAAATTCCTCCGTTGTTCAGTTGCAGACAGCGCTTTTCACGTGCTGCCCTCCTCCAAGGAAAGCCTCATGTCATACGATTCCATGCGCCCCGGCCTTGCCGCGCACCCCGGCGATGTCCGTGTGATGGGCGACGGACCGGCCGGCCCGCCGCCCACGGATGCAGTAGGTGCTGGCTGTTGACGCTGCCTGCGGACGCGATGCTGCGGCTGGAGATTCTGCCTGCGTACCGACTGGCCCAGCTCGAACAGGGCAGCGTGCTGGGGGGTGCCTGTTTTTCCCATCCGGCTTGCGCACTCTACGCTGTGGATCTGCCTTTCCTGGCCGTGGACATGCCGCTGTCGCCTGGAGGGGCGGCGATCTGTGAGGTCTGGCACAGCCATGAGCCGCTCGAATCGGGACAGCATGGCCCCATCCACTATCGTCTGGGCGACACGCTGCTGTTCGGTTGCCTGAGCCTCGATGACAACGCAGGGGAGTCGCCTCGGGCTGCGCGCACCCCGCTGCAGGGTGCGGCGGAAGCCGCGTATCAGACCATTTTCGAGTTGCTCGATGCGCGCGGCTATCACGCTCTCCTGCGCGTCTGGAATTATTTTCCCGCGATCAACCGTGAAAGCCACGCGATGGAACGCTATCGCCAGTTCAATATCGGCCGCCAGGATGCCTTCCTGTCGCACAGTCGTTCGATCGTGGACAAGGCGCCCGCCGCCTGCGCCCTGGGCACCGCGGGCGGCGGCCTCCAGATTGCTTTTCTCGCGACGCGCGCGGACGTGATCAGCGTCGAGAATCCGCGTCAGTTGAGCGCCTACCATTACCCCAGCCAGTACGGACCGCGCAGCCCGACATTTTCCCGCGCAGCACTGGTCCGGCTGGGGGGACGCGACATGGTGTTCATTTCCGGCACCGCCAGCATCGTCGGCCACCAGACGCTGCACCACGACGATGTGCGGGCGCAGACACGGGAATGCCTGCAAAACATCGCCGCCATCCTCGCCGAGGCCAACCGTCAGGCACCGGAGGCCGGCTTTCGTCTCGAGACCCTCGCCTACAAGGTCTATGTTCGTCAGGCTGAGGATATGGAAACGGTCCGCAGCGAAATGGCGCACGCCATCGGCGACGCGCTATCGGCGATCTTCCTGCAGGCCGATGTGTGTCGGGCCGACCTGCTGGTCGAAATCGAGGCCTCGGGCGGTCATGCCCTCGGCCACGATTAACGGCGCATTCAAGATGAAGCGTGCCCTGCCTCGCCACCGCCATCCGCTGCGCGCCAGCCGCCCGTGCCTGATGGGCTGCCTGCAAGACGGGCGCCGCCTTGGCGCCTGCATGGAGACGGCCGAGTGAACGTACCGGGTACATCGCGGCCAGGCCGGCTTCGACGCGGGCTGCATCGACTGTATGAATATTGCGCGCTGGGCTTCGGTCTGGGCTTGCTCGGCGTGATTTCGCTGACCTGGACACTGCTGGCCGTGCCGCTGTATTACGTCCTGCCCCGGCGCTGGGCCGTCCCGCTCGGGCGCTGGGCCAACACGACAGGCTTCCGTGTCTATCTCGGCGCGCTGGGCCTCATCGGGGCCTGCCGCTTCGACCTCAGTGCGCTCGACGCGCTGCGCAGCGAAGGGCCGATGATCGTTGCCCCCAACCACCCCTGCCTGCTCGACGCGCTGATGGTCATCTCGCGCCTGCCCAATATGACCTGCATCATGAAGGTCGATATCGTCGACAACATTTTCCTCGGCGCCGGCGCCCGTCTCGCCGGCTACATCCGCAACGACGCGCAGCTCAGCATGATCCGGCAGGCCGTCGCCGCGCTACAAAGCGGCAGCCAGCTGCTGATCTTCCCCGAAGGTACCCGCACCACCCGCTGGCCGGTCAACGCCTGCAAGGGCACCACCGCGCTGATCGCCCGCCGCGCCCGGGTGCCCATCCAGACTGTGTTTATCGAAACCGACTCGGCTTACCTCAGCAAGGGCTGGCCCTTGTTCCGCCGGCCGACGATGCCCATCACCTATCGCGTCCGACTCGGCCGCCGCTTCGCGCCGCCGTTGCAAGCCGCGGCCTTTACCGATGAGCTGGAGCGCTACTTCATCGAGGCACTGCGGGATGCCCCGCGTTTTTTACCGCCCGACGCACCCCAGGCCAAGGAATCCGGCATGGCGCGACTCACCTGATGGCGCTCGCCATGAATGCCTCCGCCAGTCATCTGGTACTGATCCCCAGCTACAACCCCGGCCCCCAGGTCTACGAAACGGTGCGCGCTGCACGCGCCCAGTGGGCGCCCGTGTGGGTGGTGGTGGACGGCAGCACCGACGGCACGGCCGCAGGCCTGCAGGACATGGCGGCGAATGACTCCCTGCTGAAGGTGTGGGTGCTGCCCGCAAACGGCGGCAAGGGGGCGGCCGTGCTGCATGGCCTGGACCTCGCCGCACAGCAGGGTTTCACGCACGCGCTGACGATGGACTCCGACGGCCAGCATCCGGCCGACCTGATCCCGGCCTTCATGACGACCTCGCTGCAGTCACCTGCGGCGATGGTGCTCGGCAAACCGGTGTTCGACGCCGACGCCCCCGCGTTGCGCGTGCAGGGTCGCAAGATTTCCAACGCCTGGGCCAACCTGGAAACCCTGTGGGCGGGCATCGGCGATTCGCTCTATGGCTTTCGCGTCTATCCCATCGAGCCGCTGCGCCAGGTGATGCGCGGCCAGCGCTGGATGCGCCGTTTCGACTTCGACCCCGAGGCCGTGGTGCGCCTGTGCTGGCGCGGCGTGCGCCCGATCAACCTGCCCGCGCCGGTGAAATACCTGCGCGCCGACGAAGGGGGCGTGTCCCACTTCAACTATCTGCGCGACAACATGCTGCTCAGCTGGATGCACTTGCGTCTGATGCTGGGTTTCCTGCTGCGCTTGCCGCTTTTGCTGCTGCGGCGCCTCGACACCTTCCGGTCACCCCCCCCATGAAAAACACGCCCGATTCACCCGCGCAGCCGGTGCATGCCCCGCATCCGCCCCTCACCGGCTACTACGCCAGCGAACAGGAACGGCGCGGCTTCGTCGGCACGCTGTTCGACCGCACCGCTTCCGACTACGACCGCATCGACCGCCTGCTCGCGCTGGGCAGCGGCCCCTGGTATCGCAACCAGGCGCTGCAGCGGGCCGGGTTGAAACCCGGCATGCGCGTCGTCGACATCGGCGTCGGCACCGGTCTGGTCGCGCGCGAAGCGGTGAAGCTGGTGGGCGATCCCGCCCTGGTGGTGGGCGTCGATCCCAGCGCCGGCATGATGGCCTGCGCCGACCTGCCGGGCGTTCAACTGATTGAGGGGCGGGCGGAAGCGATCCCCTTCCCCGATGCCAGTTTCGACTTTCTCAGCATGGGCTATGCGTTGCGCCACATCAGCGACCTGTCGACCGCTTTCAGCGAATTCCATCGCGTTCTCAAGCCTGGCGGCCGCCTGTGCCTGCTCGAGATCACCAAGCCGGAACGCGCCTGGAGCCAGGCGCTGCTCAAGGTGTACATGCGCGGCGTGGTGCCGCTCCTTGCGCGCCTGATCGGCAGCAGCGCCGAATCGGCCCGGCTGTGGCGCTATTACTGGGACACCATCGAAGCCTGCGTGCCGCCGAGCGGGGTCATTGAAACCTTGGAGAACGCGGGTTTTACCGGGGTAAAACGCCATATCGAATCCCGTGCGCTGTCGGTCCTGGCCGAGTATCAGGCGGTCAAGCCGGGCTGAGTTGCCCCCGTCGTCTGCAAGCGAGACACGCTTCGCAGCGAGGCGGATCAAATCATGCCCCCGTTCACGGAAATCACCTGGCCGGTGATGTAACTCGCCTGCTCCGAGGCGAGGAAACCGACCAGGTTTGCCACCTCGTCCGGCCGCCCGGCGCGCTTCATCGGCACCATGCCGGCGATGGCCTTGGCGTCGAACACGCCGTCGATCATCCCGGTCTGGATGATGCCCGGCGCCACCGCGTTGACTGTCACGCCGCGGCTGGCGAGTTCCAGCGACAGCGACTTGGTCGCGGCATGCAGTGCGCCCTTGGCCGCCGCGTAATTGACTTGCCCGCGATTGCCGGTGAGGCCGGCGATCGAGGTGATGTTGACGATGCGCCCCCAGCGGCTGCGCAGCATCGGCAGCGTCAGCGGCTGGGTGACATTGAAGAAGCCCGAAAGCGACACGTCCAGCACACCGTGCCACTGCGCCGCGCTCATGCCGGGGAAAACGGCATCGTCGTGGATGCCGGCGTTGTTCACCAGCACCTGGATCGGCGCGTCGGCGACCAGCGCTTCCAGTGCCGCGCGGCTGGTCTCGGCGTCGGTGACGTCGAAGGCAATGGCCTCGGCCTGCCCGCCGCCCCTCTTGATTTCATCGGCCAGCGCCAGCGCCTGCGCCAGATTGCGGTTGGCGTGGATGTAAACGAAACAGCCGTCGGCGGCGAGGCGGCGGCAGATCGCCGAGCCGATGCCGCCGCTGCCGCCGGTGACGAGTGCGCGTTTCATGTCGGACCTCCTGGTTTTTGGGTGTCCAGCACCGCTGCGTCCAAAATCACGGCGGCGCGGCCGCTGAGCAATTCGCGGCCGGCGGCGCAGACACGAAAGCCGTACAGAATGGTATTGCCGTCGCCGGACAGTCGCTCCGCCTCGATCTCGAGGTCGGCGGCGATGTCGTCCAGCCGCGCGACCTGCAGATCGACGCCGCGCACGCTGGCCAGGTAGCCCACACGCGGCGCGTCATCGGCCGCCGCCAGCAGCGCGCCGTGGGCGGCCATCGCCTGTGCGGCGTACTCGATGCCACAGGGCGCACCCAGCCGGTCGTGCGCGCGCAGCGGATTGTCGGCGTGGCGGTGGCTGCTCGCGGTGCAGCGAATGTGCTGGTCATCCCAGTCGGTGACGGCATCGAGCAGGCACATGCTGCCCTGGTGCGGCAGGTGGGCGAGCAGCCAGGCGTGGTCTAGCGGCATGGCTCGATCTCCACCGCCAGGCATAGCGGCGCCAGGTAATCCAGAACGACCCGACCACCCTCCCCGCGCGCCACGGCCTGCAGCAAAGGCAGACCCCGCGCACAGGGAATGGCGCGACGCAGCGCTTCGAGTTCAGGCTCGGTCAGCGTATTGGGCGCGGCATCGGCGAAGCTGAGCTCGATCCGCGCCAGCGATTGCGGGCTGCGTTCGGGCATCAGCGCCAGCGCGATGCCGAATGCGGAAGGCAGCGGTCGCTTGGCGTGCAAGGGGTCCGGATAGGGCATGTCGTAGGCGATCAGCAGTGTGCCGCAGCGGTCGATCGCGACCTGGGTCATGGCCTCCAGCAGGCCGGCCCCGAAGCTGCCGTCATGGGCGCACAGCACCGTGGCCGGCGCCATGGCGCCGGAGGCGATGCCCCAGTAGCCAGCCGGGGCGTTGTGTACCGAGTTGTGGAAACGGGTGGGCGAAATATGGCGATCCTCGGAAGCCAGTGCCTTGCAGATCGCGTCGCAGTTGTCGTTGTCGGCACCGGAGGAGGAAAACACCGCCGCCAGTTGTCGGGCATCGAGTTGCCCGTTGGCGCAGGCCTCCTGCCCTACCGCGAGCGCGACCTTGATCGCGAGGCCGGTGCGGCGGCGCTCGGCCGGCGGCAGCGACTGCGGCGCGGCCACGGCGAGGGGGCGAGATGCATAGGGAAGGGCCCCCGCGAAGATGGGCCGCGCTGCGGACCAGTTGTCGAGCCCCGGGCCGACCAGGCCGATGCCGTCGAGGTAGGCGGTGAGCTTCACGGTCTTGCTCATGCTGCGCGCCCCAGGATCAGGCTGCAGTTGGTGCCCCCAAAACCGAAGGAATTGCTCAGCACCCGGCGCGGTGCAGCTTCGCGGTTCGCTGTCAGATACTGGATGGGAATGCCCGGGTCGACGCTGTGCGTGTTGACCCCGCCCGGCAAAAAGCGGTGCTGCAGCGCCAGCGCGCTGATGACGGCTTCCACACCACCGGCCGCGCCCAGGGTGTGGCCGGTGGCGCCCTTGGTGGAACTGCACGGAACGGCGTTGCCAAACAGCGCGGCCACGGCATGGCCTTCGGCCGCGTCGTTGCTCGGCGTCGCGGTGCCGTGCAGGTTGATGTAGTCGATGTCGGTCGGCTGCAGACCGGCTGCTTCGAGTGCGGCTTCCATCGCCATGCGCGCACCGAGGCCCTCCGGATGCGGCGACGACATGTGATGGGCGTCGCTCGATTCGCCCGCGCCCAACAGCAGCACAGCATCGGCGTCGAGGCTGTCGGCCGGACGCTCAAGCAAAATGAAGGCGGCGGCCTCGCCGATCGAGAGGCCGTTGCGCGCCGCGTCGTAGGGCCGGCAGGGTTCGGCCGACAGCAGCTCGAGCGAGTTGAAACCGTACAGCGTGGTCAGGCACAGCGAGTCGACGCCGCCGACAATGGCGGCGTCGATCAGGTCGGCCGCAATCATCCGCGCCGCTGCGGCGAACACCTTGGCGCTCGACGAGCAGGCGGTGGAAACCACCCCGGCCGGACCTTCCAGATTGAACGCGGTACGCACGAAATCGGCCACCGAATAGGTGTTGTGGG
>JAKACL010000125.1 GCA_021821425.1 Pseudomonadota bacterium | reverse complement strand
CCCGTGCTGCCGTTCGACTTGCATGTGTAAAGCATTCCGCCAGCGTTCAATCTGAGCCAGGATCAAACTCTTCAGTTCAATCACTGCTAATTACTTCAAATACTTCGTCGCTCAACTCAAACTCGCGCCGCCAAATTAATAACGACGCTTCATTCAAGTGTGAGCATTTATGCTAGTTGCCACCCCAGCCAAAGCCAGGACAGCTACCGCAACAACACCCACACCTATCGGCTGTAAATTGTTAAAGATCGCTCGATAAAACCAGCGGCTTTCGCTGCAAGGCCGTTTCGAGAAGGTGCGCATTCTACAGAGCTCAACTCATCCGTCAACACTTTCGGCCGATTAATTTTAAATAATTGTGACGCGGGCAAATTTCCGCTTGCCGACCTGCGCGACGACGGTCGTGCCGACAGGCACGCTGACGCCCTTGTCGGCCACGCGCTCGCCATCGAGCTTGACACCGCCGCCAGCGATCTGGCGGATGGCATCCGAGGTGCTGGGCACCAGCCCGGCCTGTTTCAGCAACTGCGGCACCAGCAGCGCGCCCTCGACGCCGGGCAGGCTGATTTCCGGCATCTCGTCCGGCAGCGCGCCGCGCTGGAAACGCGCCTCGAATTCGGCCAGCGCCTGGATTGCCGCGGCAGGACTGTGGAAACGCGCGACGATCTCCTGCGCAAACCGTACCTTGATGTCGCGCGGGTTGGCGCCTGCGACGACCTGTTGCTTCCAGCCGTCGATGGTCGCGAGCGACTCGAACGACAGCAACTGGATATAGCGCCACATCAAATCGTCGGAAACCGACATCAGTTTGCCGAAGATTTCCTGGGGCGGTTCATTGATCCCAATGTAGTTGCCGAGCGACTTCGACATCTTGTTGATGCCGTCCGTGCCTTCCAGCAAAGGCATGGTGAGGATGCACTGCGCAGGCTGGCCGTGGTGCTTTTGCAGTTCACGGCCCATCAGCAGATTGAATTTCTGGTCGGTGCCGCCGAGTTCGACATCGGCCTTCAGCTCAACCGAGTCGTAGCCCTGGATCAGCGGATACAGAAATTCGTGGATTGCGATCGGCTGCTGGCTGGCGTAGCGTTTGTGGAAGTCGTCCCGCTCCAGCATCCTTGCCACCGTGTGGGTGGCCGCCAGACGGATCAGGCCGACCGAGCCGAGTTTTTCCATCCATTCCGAGTTGAAGCGCACCTCGGTGAGCGCCGGGTCGAGTATCTTGAACACCTGTTGCTGGTAGGTTTTGGCGTTTTCCGCCACCGCTTCCGGGGTCAGCGGCGGACGGGTGGTGTTTTTGCCCGTAGGATCGCCGATCATGCCGGTAAAATCCCCGATCAGAAAAATCACCTGGTGCCCCAGGGTCTGAAACTGGCGCAACTTGTTCAGCAACACGGTATGACCCAGGTGCAGGTCCGGTGCGGTGGGATCAAATCCAGCTTTGACCCGCAAGGGGCGGCCCGTTTTCAGCTTCTCGACCAATTCGGCCTCGACCAGCAACTCGTCGGCTCCACGCTTGATTTCCTGCAAGGCGTCCTGCATCAAATTCCTCTCTGCGGCCGGTCAAGTTTGCCCGAAACTGGCCGTAAAACATGAATATCGCCTCATCCCATGCACACAAGCTGCTGTTTGGATTGAGGAAGTTTCCGGGGGCATTTGTGTTAGACTCCCCCCTCGTCTACAGAAGGGAAACGGTCCATGCCGCTCACCAAACTGAGAATCTTAACCGATCGCCTGACCGGAGCGGAACGTCGCTTCAGCCTGCGTACCCTGGTTGCCCTCTCCAGCCTGCCGCTTTTTGGCGTCGTCGCCGCGTTTGGCTTGTCCCCCGACACCAACCCGCTCGACATCACCCCGCAGACCATTACCGAAGCCATCACCCTGCCGACACCGACCGGTTCGGGGAACGAAGGCAGTTTTGAGCGCGAAAGCCTGATCCAGTCCGGCGACACACTGTCCATCGCGTTGTCGCGCCTGAAAATCGACGACCTGGAAATCCAGCGCCTGCTGGCCACGGATGCTGTCCGTCAGATGGCCTCCAGCATCCGTGCGGGCCGGCGCCTCCAGGCCACGACCACCCAGGATGGGCAGTTGCTGACCATCCGTTTCGACCGCGGCGACGCCCCCGCCCTGATGGTCAACCGCCAGGGTGACGGCTTTGTCACATCGGAAAGCGACGATGTGCTGGAATCGCGCGTGGTGATGCGTTCCGGACGCATTCTGTCTTCGCTGTATGGCGCCACCGACAGTGCAGGCGTCCCCGACAAGATTGCAAACCAGCTGGCCGAAACCTTTTCGACCAGCATCGACTTCCGCGAAGACCTGCGCCGCGGCGACACCTTCTCGGTGATCTACACGGTCAGCTACCGCAACGGCGAACCCATTGCCACCGGCAAACTGCTGGCGGCCGAGTTCGTCAACGCCGGCAAGCCTTACCGCGCCATCCTGTACCGCGACCCGTTTGGCCGCGAAGACTATTACACGCCCGAAGGCGAAGCGCTCAAGCGCGGCTTCCTGCGGTCGCCGCTCGAGTTTTCGCGCGTCACCTCCAGCTTCAGCAACTCGCGCAAGCACCCGGTTTACGGCTTCCATCGCGCCCACACCGGCGTCGATTTCGGCGCGCCTACAGGCACCCGGGTCAAGGCCACCGGCGAAGCCATCGTGAAATTCGCCGGCCGCCGCGGCGGCTATGGCAACCTCGTCATCCTGCGCCATCCCAACGGTTTCGAAACCTACTATGCCCACCTGAGTGCATTCGCATCCGGGATCCGCGCCGGCCGCACGGTCAACCAGGGCCAGGTCATCGCTTATGTCGGCTCGACCGGCGCCTCCACCGGCCCGCACCTGCACTACGAAATCCGCATCGCCGGCAAGCCGCAGAATCCGATGGCCATCAAGTTGCCGGGCTCGCCTCCGCTGGTCGCAGCGCAGCGCGCACGTTTTCTCGAGCAAACGGCTGACTGGTCCGACAAACTCGCCCTGCTGCGCGGCACCAATCTCGCCGCACTCGATTGAGCCGAGATTCCCCGCATGAGGCCGAGCGTTACGTCGGCCTCATGTCCGGCACCAGTCTGGACGGCATCGACGCCGTCCTCGCCGAAATAGGTCCAGACGGCCAGACGCGACTGCTCCAAACCCATTACCTGCCCTACCCGGACAGCCTGCGCGCCCAATTGCTGGCGTTGCATGCGCCGCAGCCCGACGAAATTCACCTGGCCGCCTGTGCCGGCAACGCGCTGGCACGCCTGTATGCCGAGGCGGTCCGTACCCTGCTCGACGGCATTGCGCCCGACAGCGTGCGCGCAATCGGCTGCCACGGCCAAACCCTGCGCCACCGCCCCGCAGACGGCTACACGCTGCAGATCGGCAATTCCGCCCTGCTGGCCGAACTCACCGGAATTACGGTCGTCGCCGACTTCCGCAGCCGCGACATTGCCGCTGGGGGCCAGGGTGCGCCGCTGGTGCCCGCCTTCCACGCCCGCGCGCTGCGGCATCCGGAGCACCACCGCGTCATCGCCAATATCGGCGGCATTGCCAACGTCACCGATCTGCCGCCTGGTGGCCCGGTACGCGGCTGGGACACCGGCCCCGGCAACATGCTGCTCGATGCGTGGATCAAGCGGCACCGCGACGCCCACTACGACCGCGACGGCGCCTGGGCGGCCAGCGGAAGCATTCATCCCGGTCTGCTGGCCGCGCTGACGCGGCACCCCTACCTGCAACAGCTTCCGCCCAAAAGCGCCGGGCGCGAACAGTTCAACCTGGATTCGCTGGACGCCACCCTGAGCCGCCTGAATGAAGCGGTCACGCCAGCCGACGTACAGGCCACCCTGCTCGAATTCACCGCCCTCAGCCTTGCCGACGCGGTCAGACGCGAATGCCATGGCGCCCAGGAACTCTACGTCTGCGGCGGCGGCGCCCACAGCGGCGCGCTGATGCAGCGCATCGCGGCGCATCTGCCGGAAGTCGAGGTGGCGACCACCGCTGCGCTGGGCATCGATCCGGACTGGGTGGAAGCGCTTGCCTTTGCCTGGCTGGCCCGGCAGGCAGTGCATCATGCGCCGGGCAACCTGCCGGCGGTGACCGGCGCTCGGGGCGAACGCATCCTGGGGGCGATCTACCCGGCCTGAGTTGGCAAATAAAAAAGCGGCCGAAGCCGCGATGTCCTAATTGAAAAAGCGGCCGAAGCCGCTTTTTATTGGGTTGAGGATGCGCTTACGCCGAGAACGACGAGCCGCACCCGCAGGTGGTGGTGGCGTTCGGGTTCTTGATGACGAACTGCGCGCCTTCCAGGCCTTCCGAGTAATCGATTTCGGCGCCGACCAGGTACTGGAAGCTCATCGAATCGACCAGCAGGGTCACGCCGTTTTTCACCATCACGGTGTCGTCGGCATTCTGCGCTTCGTCAAACGTGAAGCCGTACTGGAAGCCGGAACAGCCGCCGCCGGACACGAACACGCGCAGTTTCAGGTCGGGGTTGCCTTCCTCGTCGATCAGGTTCTTGACTTTGCTGGCTGCGCTGTCGGTGAAGATCAGCGGGACTTCCATTTCGGTTGCTGCATTCATGGTGATGCTCCTTGAAAACGTGTGAGGTGATTATCCGCATCACCCGGCTTGCGTCAAGCAAAGACCCTGTTTGGGTCTCGGAGTTCCGCCGATTACGGCAGCATGCCGATGTCGGCCAGGGCCGCGTCTTCGGGCAAATTGAACAAAATATTCATGTTCTGCACTGCCTGCCCCGCCGCGCCCTTGACCAGGTTGTCGATCACCGACAGCACCACCACGGTGTCGCCGCCCTGCGGCCGGTGCACGGCAATGCGGCAGATGTTGGCGCCGCGCACCGAACGGGTTTCCGGGTGGCTTCCGGCGGGCAGCACGTCGACAAAGGCCTCGCCCGCGTAGCGCTTCTCGAACAGCGCCTGGAGGTCGACGTCAGCGCTCACTTTTGCGTATAGCGTAGCGTGGATTCCGCGGATCAGCGGCGTCAGATGCGGCACGAAGGTGAAGTCCACCGGCTTGCCGGCGAAGCCGTCCAGCCCCTGCTTGATCTCCGGCCAGTGGCGATGGCCGCCGACGGCGTAGGCCCTGAAGTTGTCGGCCGCCTCGGCGAACAGGATATGGGTTTCCGGCTTGCGGCCGGCACCCGATACGCCCGATTTGGCGTCCGCTACCAGAAAACCGGTGTCAACTGCGCCCGACTCCAGCAGCGGCAGAAAGCCTAGCTGCACCGCCGTCGGATAGCAGCCGGGATTGGCGATCAGCCGTGCGCCGCGAATGCGGGCACGGTTGATCTCGGGCAGTCCGTAGACGGCCTCGGCCACCAGATCCGGGCAGGCGTGCTCCATCCTGTACCACTTCTCCCACACCGCGATGTCCTTGATGCGGAAATCGGCCGCGAGGTCGATCACCTTGACGCCGGCATCGAGCAGCGCACGCGTCTGCTGCATCGCCACGCCGTTGGGGGTGGCGAAGAACACCACGTCGCAGGTTTCCAGCCCGGCTTCTTCCGGCGTGGAAAATGCCAGCTTCACCCGCCCGCGCAGGTTGGGGAACATTTCGGCCACCGGCATGCCCGCTTCCTTGCGCGAAGTGATGGCCTTCAATTCCACCTGCGAATGGCGCGCCAGCAGGCGCAGCAGTTCGACCCCGGTGTAGCCCGTGCCGCCGACGATACCGACTTTGATCATGGTGTGAATCCTTGCAATGAATGACTGAATTGTAAGACAGCCCCTGCGCACAGACATAAAAAAAGCCGCCCGGATCGGACGGCTTTTTCGGCACAAGCGGATTAGCGCTTGGAGAACTGCTTGCGGCGACGCGCCTTGTGGAAGCCGACTTTTTTCCGTTCGACTTCGCGGGCATCGCGGGTCACCAGACCGGCGGCCTTCAGTGCGGGCTTGAGCTCGGGCGAAAACTCGATCAGCGCGCGGGTGATGCCGTGACGCACCGCGCCGGCCTGGCCGGATTCACCGCCGCCCGCCACGTTGACCATGATGTCGAAGGTGTTGAGATTGTCGGTCAGCACCAGCGGCTGGCGCACGACCATGCGGCCGGTTTCGCGCGAGAAATAGTCGTCCACCGGCTTTTCGTTGACGACGATCTTGCCGCTGCCGGCCTTGATGAACACGCGCGCAACCGATTCCTTGCGGCGACCCGTACCGTAGTTGTAGTTACCGATCATGATGCAGCCTTAACGTTGAGTTCGAGGGGCTGGGGCTGTTGGGCCTCGTGCGGATGGTCCGCGCCCGCGTAGATTTTCATTTTCTTGATCATGGCGTAGCCGAGCGGGCCCTTGGGCAGCATGCCCTTGACCGCTTTCTCCAGCGCACGGCCGGGGAAGCGCTCCTGCATCTTGTCGAAGTTCGTCTCGTAGATGCCGCCGGGGTAGCCAGTGTGGCGAAAGTACTTCTTGTCGAGGCCCTTGTTGCCGGTCACGACCATCTTGCTGGCGTTGACCACCACGATGTAATCGCCGGTGTCGACGTGGGGCGTGAACTCCGGCTTATGCTTACCGCGCAGGCGGCGTGCAATCTCGGAAGCCAGGCGGCCCAGCACTTTGTTGTCGGCATCAACCACGAACCAGTCGCGTTTGACTTCATGCCCTTTAGCGGAAAACGTTTTCATGACCCAACCTCTACACAGAGGACAATCTCGGAAAGCCGGGCATTTTACCTGCGCACCCCGCACAAAGTCAAACACTGCTTGCATCCGGCCGCAATGACGTTGGCGGCCCCTGCACGGCATACGCGTTTGCCGCGCAATGGCCGCAACGCAAGGCTTGGGCAGGCGCGGCCGGGCAGCATACAATCCCCGCCATGACCGCCTGGCTTGCCACCAACCTCATCGCCGCCGTCCTGCTGCCTCCGCTGGCGCTGGTGATCCTCCTGGCCGCCGGGCTCTTTTTTCACCGCCGCCGCCCAGGCCTGTCCATGTCGCTGATCCTGCTGTCCACCACCGCGCTGTATGCCCTCTCCACCCCCTGGGTCGGCGGCCTGCTGCTAAAAACCCTGGAAATCAGCGCGCCCGTCAGCCCCGATACGCTACAGGGCGCCCACGCCATCGTCGTCCTCGGCGGCGGCCGGCGGGTGGACGCGGCCGAATACGGCAGCGACACGCTCAACGGCATCAGCCTGGAACGCCTGCGCTACGCCGCCTTCCTCCATCGCGCCAGCGGCTTGCCGCTCCTCGCCACCGGCGGCAAACCCGGTGGCGGCGAGCTGGCTGAAGGCCGCATCATGCAGCACATCCTGCAGACCGAATACGGCCTGACCACCCGCTGGATCGAAGACGCCGCCCTCACCACCTGGGACAACGCCCGCTTGTCCGCGGCAGCGCTCAAGCAGGCCGGCGTCCAGCGGATCGTGCTGGTCACCCACGCCTGGCACCTGCGCCGCGCCGTTCCCCTGTTCGAGGCGCAGGGGTTCGACGTCCTCCCCGCCGGCATCCAGTTTTCCAGCACCCGACTCGACTCCATCCTCGACGTCCTGCCCACGCCCGCCGGCTTGCGCGACAGTACCTTTGCCCTGCACGAATGGCTGGGCATTCTGTGGTACAAACTCCGCACATTTTTTGCCTGAAGGACACCCATGAAAGCCCGCGTCAAACTCATCGAAGGCGTCAGCTTCGTCGGCCAGAGCGAATCCGGCCACAGCGTCGTCATGGACGGCGCCCCCGAATCCGGCGGCAAGAACCTTGGCGTGCGACCGATGGAAATGCTGCTGATGGGACTGGGCGGCTGCTCCGCGTTCGACGTCGTCATGATCCTGCGCAAAAGCCGTCAGCAAGTCACCGACTGCCTCGCCGATCTCAGCGCCGAACGCGCCGACAGCGACCCCAAGGTGTTCACAAAAATCCACGTTCACTTCACCGTCACCGGCAAGGCGCTCGACCCCAAGCGCGTCGAACAGGCGGTGAAGCTCTCGGCGGAAAAATACTGTTCGGCCAGCATCATGCTCGGCAAGACGGCCGAGATTACGCATGACTTCGAGGTGGTGGAAGCTTGAGCAAATGCAAACGGGCGCCCCTGGGCGCCCGTTTGCATTTGTTTGAAAGAAGCGTTTCAGTCCGCGATTTGCTCAAATGAGAAATTGCGGAATATCTGTGCGATCGCGCGCATGCTCCACGGTGATGCCGCAAATATTGCCCTCCGCATCCAGTTCCAGCAGGGTGTTTTCGTCCAGATCCCGGCTTTCGCTTACGGCTGTTGACTTGAATTCGATATATAGCGTATCGGTGTCCTGAAAGTATTT
>JAKACL010000124.1 GCA_021821425.1 Pseudomonadota bacterium | reverse complement strand
GACGGCACCCGCTTCGGCAGCAACAACCGCACCAGCAAGGACAATACCGGCTGGTACGTCCAGGGACAGTACCAGCTCGACCGCACGACGTTTTCCGCGGGCGCGCGCCGGGAGAATGTGGAATATGCCTATGCGCCCAACGCCGGGACCGCGCTTCACGCCGACCACAAGCTGACGGCTTGGGATGCCGGCGTGAACCATCGCCTGGGTAAGCAGTTCTCGCTGTTCGCCAACGTCAACCGTGCTTTCCAGGCCCCGGACATCGACCGCTTCTTCAATTGGGGCGGTACCTTCAACGCTTTCATCGAACCCGCCGTCAGCCACACTGCAAACGTCGGCTTGAATCATGTCACTCCGACGAACCGGCTGAAGCTCACGCTGTTCCGCGCCAACCTCAAAAACGAGATTTATTACAACGCGCTGACGTTCACCAACACCAACCTCGACAAAACCCACAAATACGGTCTGGAACTGCAAGACAGCTGGCGCGTCACCGAAACCCTTACGGCCACGCTTAATTACGCCTGGACGCAGGCGATCATCGATCGGGAAAATGACGGGGGCGGCGCCTACAATGGCAAGGAGCTGCCCGGTGTGCCTCGCCACGGCGTGACGCTGGGGCTGAACTGGCGGCTCACCCCCGCATCGAGCTTCAATATTGCGCATACGTGGCGCAGCGAGACCTGGGCAGCGGAAGATTTCGACAACAACAACGTGCAGAAACAGGCAGCGTATCAGTCGACCAATCTCGCCTATCGCTATCGCCACAAGCAGTGGGAAGGGTTTGTTGCCGTGGACAATGTGTTTGATCAATCGAACGGCATCTGGATTCGCGATGACGCGATTTATCCAGTCAATTTCACCCGTTCCTGGCGGGTCGGGATGAAAGCCGATTTTTAATGGCGCGCTGGGTGCATGCGCCGGAGGCGTCAGGGTGAGCAAAGACGATGTTGCCATCGGGCAAGGCCTGCCCGATGAGGAATCAGGCAAAAACGCCCGCCATGCCGCCCGCATGGCGCGCAAGAAGGCGGTGATCGACGCCGCGATTGCCGCCGCCAGCGACGAACGCGGGCTGCTGCTCGTCATCACCGGCAACGGCAAGGGCAAGAGCACCTCGGCCTTCGGCATGGTGGCGCGCGCGCTCGGCCACGGCATGAAGGTCGGCGTGGTGCAGTTCATCAAGAGCCGCACCGACACCGGCGAGGAAGCCTTCCTCGGTAAGCAGCCCGGCGTCGAATGGCACGTCACCGGCGACGGCTTCACCTGGGACACGCAGAACCGCGAGCAGGACATCGCCACCGCCGAGCGCGGCTGGGCGATCGCCGCGCGCATGCTGGCCGACCCGTCCTATCAGCTGGTGGTGCTCGACGAGCTGACCTATCTGCTGAGCTACGGCTACCTCGACAGCGATCGCGTGCTCGACGCGCTGGCGCACCGCCCCGCCATGCAACACGTCGTCGTTACCGGACGCGCTGCCACCGACGCGCTGATCGAGCTGGCCGACACGGTGTCGGTCATCGCCGACGAGAAGCACGCGTTCCGCGCCGGGGTCAAGGCGCAGCCCGGCATCGATCTGTGATGTGTTTGTAAGTAAACCCGGCCTGCCACGACCTAGCTTCATCATTGATAAAACGGGGCAGGACATGAAACCGGGTATTCGCAGCGTATTCATTCTGGGGGCGCTGATCGCGTTGATCGCGGCGGGCTCGTCGTATTGGGCCGGCGAGCAGCTCAGCCGTGCCGGCCAGTCGGTGGACGACGCGCGCGCGGTCACATTCAAGTCGTACCGCATCGCGCAATCGCTCAAGGCGCTGGCCGCTGGCTACGAGCTGACGATGAACGAGTTCTATTCGACCGTGCTGAAATTCCCCTCCTATCAAAAGAAGGCCGCTGCGCAACAGGCTGCGATCGATGCCGAACTGGCTGCGCTGGCGACACTGCAGGCGGGCGATCAGGCGGTTGCGGCCGAACTCGCGCGGCGCTTCAAGGGCATGGACGGATTCCGGGCCGAACTGGAGCAGGCGCTGGTTGCCGACGAGACGGACTGGGATGCGGCGCGCGAAGCCCTGTTCAAGCTGAATGTGCTATCGGTGCAGGCGATCCAGCAGGCGGATTTTCTGGGCCAAAGCGCCAGCCAGCGTGCCGCAACCCTGGACCTCGACTGGCAGGCGCAGCGAGGGCAGGCCGTGCTGTGGCAGCGCATCGCCACCGGACTGGCCTTGCTGGCAGTCGCGCTGCTGGGTTTCAGCGCGCTGCGCATGAAGTCCTAGCGCCAGCGTCGGCGTCATCATGCTGTAACCCGAACGCAATACAACGCAGACTTCCCCCAACCGGAGTCCGCCGTGCGTATCCTGATGGTGTCCGACGTGTATTTCCCGCGCGTCAACGGTGTCTCCACGTCCATCCAGACGCTGCGCCAGGCGCTGGCCGAAGCGGGGCACACCAGCGTGCTGGTGGTGCCGGACTATCCGCACACGGCGGCCGCGGCCGATATCGTGCGAGTGCCCGGCTGGCCGATACCGCGCGACCCGGAAGACCGGCTGATGCATCCGCGCGCGCTGGCCGCCGCGCTGGATCAGCTGGATCCCGCCGATTTCGACCTCGTCCACATCCACACCCCCTTTCTTGCGCACCGCGCCGGCGTGCGCTGGGCGCGCCGGCATGGGCTGCCGTGCGTCGAGACCTACCACACGCTGTTCGAGGAATATTTCCATCATTACCTGCCGTTCCTGCCGAAAAAATTGCTGGCGGCCGCCGCCCGCATGATCTCGCGCAAGGAATGCGACGGCGTCACCGCGGTGATCGCACCGTCGTCGGCGATGAAGCGCACGCTCGAAGCGTACGGCGTCAGCAGCCCGATCCACATCATTCCCACCGGGCTCAATCTCGCCGATTTCGCCCACTGCGACGGCCCCGCATTCCGTGCCCGCCACGGCATCGCAGCGGCGCGGCCGGTGATGGCCTACGTCGGCCGGGTGGCGTTCGAGAAAAACCTCGATTTCCTGCTGCAGGTGACCGACGCGGTTCGGCGGGAACGCCCAGACGTATTGCTGATGATTGCCGGCGAAGGTCCGGCGCGGCCGTCGCTCGAACGCGCCGTGGCGAAGCGCGGGCTGGCCGGCAACGTGAAATTCGTCGGCTACCTCGAACGCCGGACCGAGTTGCCGGCCTGCTACTGCGCGGCGGACGTGTTCGTGTTCGCCTCCAAAACCGAAACCCAGGGCCTGGTGCTGCTGGAGGCGATGGCGCTCGGCGTGCCGGTGGTGGGCCTGGCCGAAATGGGAACGAAGGACGTGCTGCAGGAAGGGCAGGGCTGCCGCATCGCGCCGGACGACGTCGCCGGCTTTGCCGGGGTGCTGGCACCGCTGCTGGCCGATCGCGCGGCGGCCCAGGCGCTGGGTGCCGCCGGCAAGGCGTACGCCGCCACCTGGAGCGAGGCACGCATGGTCGCATCCGTCCTCGCGCTTTATCAACGCCTGCATCCGGAATTCAGCAGAGGCACCCCGCGCGGCATAATCGCGGAGTGAACCCCGCTCCCACCGTCGGGCGCTTTGCGCCGTCCCCCACCGGTCCCCTGCATGCAGGCTCGCTCGTCGCCGCCGTGGCGAGCTGGCTCGACGCCCGCGCGGCCGGGGGGCGCTGGCTGGTGCGGATGGAAGACCTCGACCGGCTGCGCTGCGAAGCGGGCGCGGCCGACGTCATTCTGCACCAGCTCGATGCCTACGGCTTGACTTGGGATGGCGATGTGCTCGTCCAGTCGACGCGTGACGACGCCTATGCTGCGGCGCTCGATGCGCTGAAAGCGCAGGGCGCGGTCTATCCCTGCGCTTGCACCCGCAGCCAGCTCGCTGATGTGTCACGCAACCACGAAGGCGAGATCGTCTACCCCGGCACCTGCCGCAACGGCCTGCCGGCCGGCGCGGTCGCCCGGGCCTGGCGCGTCCGTGTACCGGATGTAAGCACCCACTTTCATGATCGCATCCACGGTGATCTGCAGCAGAACCTGGCGCACGCGGTCGGCGATTTCATCGTCAAGCGCGCCGACGGCCTGTTCGCCTACCAGCTGGCGGTCGTGGTCGACGACGCCTTCCAGGGCATCACCCACGTCGTGCGCGGCGCCGACCTGTTGTGGAACACCCCGCGCCAGATTCATCTGCAAAGCCTGCTCGGCCTGCCGACGCCGGTCTATGCGCACGTGCCCCTCGTCATCAATGCCGCGGGACAAAAGCTCTCCAAGCAGACCCTCGCGCCCGCGCTGCCCGAGCGCAGACGCGGCATGGTGCTGGCGCAGGCCCTCGCCGTCCTCGGCCATCCGCCGCCGCGAGAACTGGCAGGCGCCAAGCCAGCCGATCTCCTGGCGTGGGCAAGTGCCCATTGGCACATTGAAAATGTGCCCACTCACCCCGCGGTTGCCAAGCCCACCCAAGCCCCCGACAATCTGCCCTAGCCCCTAGCCCCTAGCCCCTAGCCCCTAGCCCCTAGCCCCTGACCCCTGACCCCTGACCCCTGACCCCTGACCCCTGACCCCTGCCATGGCCCAGCTCCCCTCCGCCGTCGAACAAGTCCTGCGCGTCCACGCCGCCTTCATCCATACCGTCGTCAACGCGCTGCGCGACCGCAGCCAGCTGCCCGACCTGATGAAGCAACTCGACGCCGCCGAGCAGGCCGGCTGGCCGCGGCTGGTCGGCGCGCTACGCCACGTGATCAATGGCCGCCGCGATCCGTCGATCAAGCTGGGGCTGGACGAGGAAGACGGCATCCTGCTCGACGCCATTCTGCGCGGCATCGACAACCCCGCCACGCTGCCTGGGCTCGACGCCCAACCGGACGGCAGCGCCGCCGCGCCGGGGCTGGCCGCGCTGATCGATGCCGCCGCGAGGGGGGACGCCCAGGCGATGTCAGTACTCGCCAACATGGCCGAGCAGATGATGAAGGCGGGCGGCGACATGGCGCTGCTGGGTGGCCGCATGCGCCGGCTGGTCAACGGCGAGCGCGATACCGACCCGCTGGTCGCCGGCATGGGGCCGCTGGGACGCGAACTCTTGATCAGGCTGCTCGACGAATTGGCGAAACTGCGGCCGCAGTAAGTCCCGCGCAACCCGGAATCGCCGCCTCTTCTCCCGGCAACGCGCTTTGACAGCGCATGTCCCGATCAGCTAAAATGCGCGCCTTTTCGGCGGTCGCTGGCCGAAGAAGCAGTTCCCAAGGTGATGTAGCTCAGTCGGTTAGAGCATCGGATTCATAATCCGGGGGTCGGTGGTTCAAGTCCACTCATCACCACCATATTCCGTTTCGTTGCCGCCGGTCCAAATGCAGCGGCGAAATCCCCGCCCCCAGTCTATTCACTGTCCCGGCATATGATCCCAGCAACCGCATTCGACCGCTTTCTCCCCCGATCAATCCTGCACGGATGCGGGGTTGCAAGTTTCCCGGTCACTTCGCGGGAAGCCGGCACCGCTACACACCCGCTGGCACGTCCGGTCGTGCGCCTGCCTTTGTCGCGCCTCCTTGCCTACCGCGGTAGGCTGCGTCGTTGCTTCGCGGCAGACACCCGCCCAAACGCACCATCGGGTGCGTCCGACTACGGTTGCTAGGATCATGAAAAAAATCTACATCAAAACCTTCGGCTGTCAGATGAACGAGTACGACTCGGACAAGATGGCCGATGTGCTCAACGTCGCCGAAGGCCTGACGCCGACCTCGACCCCGGAAGATGCCGACGTCATCCTGTTCAATACCTGCTCGGTGCGCGAGAAGGCACAGGAAAAGGTGTTCCACGACCTCGGCCGGGTGCGCCATCTGAAGCAACTCAATCCGAATCTGATCATCGGCGTCGGCGGCTGCGTCGCATCGCAGGAAGGCGCCGCCATCGTCGCCCGTGCGCCCTTTGTCGACGTGGTGTTCGGCCCGCAGACCCTGCACCGCCTGCCCGAACTGATCGCGAAGAAACGCGAGACCGGCCGCGCCCAGGTCGACATCAGCTTTCCCGAAATCGAGAAGTTCGACCACCTGCCGCCGGCGCGCGTCGAAGGGTCGTCGGCTTTCGTCTCGATCATGGAGGGCTGCTCCAAGTACTGCACCTTCTGTGTCGTGCCCTACACCCGCGGCGAGGAAGTCTCGCGCCCGTTCGACGACGTCATCGCCGAAGTGTCGCGCCTGGCCGAGCACGGGGTGAAGGAAGTCACCCTGCTGGGACAGAACGTCAACGCCTACCAGGGCGCGCTGGACGAGGGCGGCACCGCCGACTTCGCCTTCCTCCTGGAAATGGTGCACGAGATTCCCGGCATCGAAAGAATCAGGTACACCACCAGCCACCCGCGCGAAATGACGCAGCGGCTGATCGCGTGCTACGGCACGCTGCCCAAGCTGGTGTCGCACCTGCATCTGCCGGTGCAGTCCGGTTCCGACCGCATCCTGGCGGCGATGAAGCGCGGCCACACCGTGCTCGAATTCAAGTCGATAGTCAGAAAGTTGAGAGAGCAGCGCCCCGACCTCTGCCTGTCGTCCGACTTCATCGTCGGCTTCCCCGGCGAGACCGAGGCCGATTTCGAGGCGACAATGACGCTGATCCGGGAACTCGACTTCGATGCCAGCTTTTCCTTCATCTACAGCAAGCGCCCCGGCACGCCGGCATCGGACTATCCGGACGATGTGTCGGCCGAGCTGAAGACGCAGCGGCTGATGCGGTTGCAGGCGCAGATCGAGGCGCAGGCGCAGCAGGTGAACCAGGCCATGGTCGGCAGCGTGCAGCGCGTGCTGGTCGAGGGCCACGCCCGCAGGAATGCGGACGAGCTCGCCGGCCGTACCGACAACAACCGCATTGTCAACTTCGCCGGCCAGCCGCGCCTGATCGGGCAGTTCGTCGATGTCACCATCACCCAGGCCCTGCCGCACAGCTTGCGCGGCGAAGTGGCCCTCACCGAAAGCGAAAGCGTTTGAAAACCGACGTCGTCGAACTGCGGCTGGCCCCGGAAGACAACCGGCGGCTGGCCAACCTGTGCGGACCGATGGACGAAAACCTGCGGCAGATCGAGGCGGCGTTCGACGTCACCATCGGCCGCCGCGGCTCAAGCTTCCGGGTCAGCGGCGATGCCGCCCAAGCCGAAAAGGGCGCGCAGGCAATCGAGCATTTCTACAATCGCGCGCACGACGAGCTCTCGCTCGACGACATCCAGCTGGGCCTGGTCGAGCTCACGCGCGGCCGCGCCGACGAGGAAGGCCCCGCGCTGCGAACCCGCCGCGCGGATCTCCGCGCGCGCACGCCGCGCCAGGGCGAATACATCGAACAGATCCGCAGCCACGACATCACCTTCGGCGTCGGCCCCGCCGGCACCGGCAAGACCTATCTGGCGGTGGCGTGCGCAGTCGATGCGCTGGAACGCGAACAGGTCAAGCGCATCGTGCTGACGCGCCCGGCGGTCGAAGCCGGCGAGCGGCTCGGCTTCCTGCCGGGCGACCTGACGCAGAAGGTCGATCCGTATCTGCGGCCGCTGTACGACGCGCTGTACGACCTGATGGGCTTCGACAAGGTGACGCGCCTGATCGAGCGCCACGCCATCGAGGTCGCGCCGCTCGCCTTCATGCGCGGGCGCACGCTCAACCACGCCTTCATCATCCTCGACGAGGCGCAGAACACCACGCCCGAACAGATGCAGATGTTCCTGACGCGCATCGGCTTCGGCGCGCGCGCGGTGGTGACCGGCGACCCGACGCAGATCGATCTGCCCAAGCACATCAAATCCGGCCTGCTCGATGCGACCGAGGTGCTGGGCGACGTGCGCGGCATCGCCTTTACCCATTTCCTGTCGGAAGACGTGGTGCGCCACCCGCTGGTTGGCCGTATTGTCGACGCCTATGCCGCGCGCCGCGCGGAAACGGAAAAGCGTGGCGCCTGAATTCAGCCTGTCGGTGCAGTTCGCCAGCGCGGCGACCGAACTGCCCAGCCGCGCGCAGGTCCGTCGCTGGGTCGCGGCGGCGCTCGCGCATCCGGCCGAGATCACGGTGCGCATCGTCGACGCCGACGAAGCGCAGGCGCTCAACCAGGACTATCGCCGCAAGGGCTACGTTCCCAACGTGCTGACGTTCGAATACGGCGAAATTTCCCCTGGCGTACTGGGCGGCGACGTGGTGATCTGCGCCCCGGTGGTCGAGCGCGAGGCACGCGAGCAGGGCAAGCCGCTGAGGGACCATTATGCCCACATGACTGTCCACGGCGTGCTGCATCTGCAGGGCTACGATCACCTCGACCCTGCGGACGCCGAC
>JAKACL010000123.1 GCA_021821425.1 Pseudomonadota bacterium | reverse complement strand
CTGCTGGTGGCGACGGTGGTCTTTATGCCCTGCCTGCTGGCCACCCTGATCGAACTGGTTCGCAAGCCGGAAGAACGCGACTGGCTGGTGCATCTGAACCTGACCGGTAAATCCGCCGGCCGCCCGTTGATGCTCGCGCTGCTGAACCTGGCCTTCCTGCCCTACGACACGCGGATTGCCGTCGGCGCAATCCTGCGCTCGGGCGTGCGCATGCTGTTCACGCGGCGCGGCCTGTTGCTGTGGCATCTGCCCGCCTACGCACGCCGTAACGCCCGGCGATCGCTGACCGATTTTTTCCGCGAAATGTGGATCGCGCCGCTGCTCGCGGCCGCGTTGGCCGCCGCGTTGCCGCTGTCCGGAACAGCGTGGCTCGCCGCAGCGCCGCTGCTCCTGCTGTGGCTGCTGTCGCCCATCGCCGGCTGGTGGATCAGCCGTCCGCTTGCCGCCCCCGTCCCCGGTCTGAGCGCAAGCCAGGAGGCCTTCCTGCGCAGCGCGGCCCGCCGCACCTGGCGCTACTTTGCCGACTTCGTCGGCCCCGCCGACAACTGGCTGCCGCCCGACAATTTCCAGGAAAACCCGGCACCGGCGATCGCCTCGCGGACCTCGCCCACCAACATCGGCATGTCGCTGCTGGCCGACCTGGCGGCGGTCGATTTCGGCTATATCACGGTAGGCGAATGCCTGCAGCGCATCGACCACACGCTGGCCTCGATGGAAAAACTGGAACGCTATCGCGGCCATTTCTACAACTGGTACGACACCCGCACGCTGCAGCCGCTGCACCCGCTGTACGTGTCATCGGTGGACAGCGGCAACCTGGCCGGCAGCCTGCTCACCCTGCAGGCGGGGCTGGCCGAACTCAAGGCCCAGCCGGTGCTGCCGGCGCTCGCGCTGCAGGGGCTGCAGGACACGCTGACGGTGCTGGCCGAGCAATTGCCCACCGCCCCCGCGCCCGAGCTGGCGAAAAAGATCGCCCTGCTGCAGGACAGCCTGTTCACCCTGGTGCAGGACGGACCGCCGAAGACGCCGGAGGCCGTCAGCCGCGCGCTGGAAAAGCTCCAGCGCATCGGCGGCACGCTGGCCGAATCGCTGCCGACCGAAACCGGTGTCGAGGACGAACTGTATTACTGGGCGCGTGCCTTCGACCTCCAGGTGCGTGCACTGCGCGACGAACTGGCCGCGCTGGTGCCGGGCGCCTGGCAGGGCAGCGCGATGCCGACCCGGATGGAACTGGCCGGCACCGGCACCCCCGCGCAGGCGCAGCTCGAACGCATCGATGCGCTGATCCTGCGCTGCCGCGCGCTGGCAGCGATGGATTTCGAGTTTCTCTACGATGCCGCGTGCGGCCTGTTGACGATCGGCTACGACGTCGGCGAGCGGCGCCGCGATCCGTCGTGCTACGACCTGCTGGCGTCGGAAGCGCGGCTGGCCAGTTTCCTGCTGATTGCGCAGGGGCAGCTGCCGCAGAAGCACTGGTTCGCGCTCGGCCGCCTGCTGACCAGCCACGGCGGCGCTGTCAGCCTGATTTCGTGGAGCGGCTCGATGTTCGAGTACCTGATGCCGCAGCTGATCATGCCGAGCTACCCCGACACCCTGCTGGAACAGACCTGCAAGGCGGCGGTGGCACGCCAGATCGAATACGGCCGGCAGCGCGCGGTGCCGTGGGGCATTTCCGAATCCTGCTACAACGCCACCGACGTCAACCAGGTCTACCAGTACCGGGCCTTCGGCGTGCCCGGCCTCGGCTTCAAGCGCGGCCTGGGCGACGACCTGGTGATCGCGCCCTACGCCAGCGCGCTGGCGCTGATGGTGATGCCGCGCGAAGCCTGCCGCAACCTCAAGACGCTGGCCGACCTGGGCTTTCTCGGGGCCTACGGCTTCTACGAGGCGATCGACTACACGCCCACCCGGGTGCCGCGCGGCAAGCCGCACGCCATCGTGCGGTCGTTCATGGTGCACCACCAGGGCATGAGCCTCCTGGCGTATGCGCATGTCCTGCTGGGCCAGCCGATGCAGCGCCGCTTCATGTCCGATCCGCTGGCGCGGGCGACCGAACTGCTGCTGCAGGAACGGGTGCCGAAGAAGGGCGCCACCCTGCACCCGCACGCGGCCGAAGTCAGCGCCGCCGCGCGCCCGCCCAGCGCGGACGTCGGCTCGATCATGCGCGTGTTCACCGAGCCCAGCACGCAGCTGCCCGAAGTGCACCTGCTGTCGAACGGCCGCTACCATGTGATGGCGACCCACGCCGGCGGCAGCACCAGCCGCTGGCGCGACCTCGCCATCACGCGCTGGCGCGAGGACGCCACCACCGACGGCTGGGGCACCTTCATCTACCTGCGCGACCGCGACAGCGGCAAGTACTGGTCGACCGCGCATCAGCCGACGCTGCAGCGCGCCGACCATTACGAAGCGATCTTCGTGCAGGCGCGCGCCGAATACCGGCGGCGCGACCACGCGATCGAGGCGCACACCGAGATCAGCGTGTCGCCGGAGGACGATGTCGAGATCCGTCGCGTCACGCTCACCAACCAGTCGTCGCGCACCCGCCGCATCGAGGTGACGAGCTACGCCGAAGTGGTGCTGGCCCCGCTGAATGCCGACCTCGCGCACCGCGCCTTCAGCAACCTGTTCGTGCAGACCGAAATCCTGCCCGAGCGCCAGGCGATCCTCTGCACCCGGCGCCCGCGCACGCCGGGCGAACAGGTGCCGTGGATGTTCCACCTGCTGGCCGCACCGGGCGCCAAGGCCGACGCGCCGAGCTTCGAAACCGACCGCGCCCGCTTCATCGGCCGCGGCCGCAGCGCGGCCAACCCGCAGGTGCTCGACAGCCGCGACAGCCCGCCGCTGTCGAACACCGAGGGGTCGGTGCTCGATCCCATCGTGGCGATCCGCCGCACCCTGACCCTGTCGCCCGACGAGTCGGCGAGCGTGCAGATCATCTCCGGCGTGGCCGACACGCGCGAAGCGGCGCTGGCGCTGCTGGAAAAATACTGCGACCGCCACTTCGTCGAGCGTGCATTCGAGATGGCCTGGTTCCAGAGCCAGGAGGTGCTGCGCCACCTCAACGCCACCGAGGCCGATGCGCAGCTGTTCGGCCGCATGGCCAACTCGGTCGTCTTCGGCAATGCCCTGCGCCGTGCCGCGCCCGGCGTCATCGCCCGCAACCAGCTGGGGCAGTCCGGGCTGTGGCGCTTCGCGATATCGGGCGACCTGCCGATCGTGCTGCTGCACATCGGCGACCTCAACCGCATCGACCTGGTCAAGCAGGTGCTGCAGGCGCACGCCTACTGGCGCATGAAGGGGCTGGCCTCCGATCTGGTCATCGTCAACGAGGATTTCTCCGGTTACCGCGCGGTGCTGCAGGACCTGATCATGGGCCTGATCAACGGCGGCCCCGACGCTCAGATGATCGACAAGCCGGGCGGCGTTTTCGTGCGCCGCGCCGAAGAGCTGACCGAGGACGAACGCGTGCTGCTGCAGACCGTGGCCCGCATCGTGTTCAGCGACACCGCCGAGACCCTGATCGAGCAGGTGGATCGCCGCGTCTCGGGCGAACGGGCGTCGGACCGTCTGGAGCCCGCGTTGCAGGCGCTCGCCGAGCCGGTCTATCCGCTGCCGCCACGCGAGCGCATTTTCAGCAACGGGCTGGGCGGCTTCACGCCCGACGGCCACGAATACGTCGTCACCCTCGAACCCGGCCAGAACACGCCGCTGCCCTGGGTCAACGTCATCGCCAGCCCGCACATCGGCACGGTGGTGAGCGAGGCCGGCAGCGCCTACACCTGGGCGGAAAACGCGCACGAGTTCCGCCTCACCACCTGGCACAACGACGCGCTCTCCGACGCCAGCGGCGAGGCGTTCTATATCCGCGACGAGGAGACCGGCGCGTTCTGGTCGCCGACGCCGCTGCCCGCGCGCGGCAAATCCGGTTATGTGTGCCGTCACGGTTTCGGCTACAGCGTGTTCGAACATTACGAAGCCGGCATTGCGTCGGAGCTTCATACCTACGTCGCGATGGACGCGCCGGTGAAATTCGTCGTGGTCAAGCTGCACAACAGTTCGCAGCGCACGCGCAGCGTGTCGCTCACGGGCTACTGGGAGCTGGTGCTCGGCGAATGGCGGCACGCCAACCAGATGCACATTGTCACTGAAACCGATCCGCACAGCGGCGCGGTGTTCGCCCGCAATGCCTATGGCCGCGAATGCGCCGGTCGCGTGGTGTTTGCCCATGTCAGCGAGCGCGAGCGCTCGGTGAGCGGCAACCGCACCGAATTCATCGGGCGCAATGGCTCGCTGGCGCGTCCGGCCGCGATGCGCCGCAAGCGACTGTCGGGGCGGACCGGCGCCGGCTTGGATCCGTGCGCGGCGATCCAGACCCGGATCGAGCTGGCGCCCGGACAACAGCGCGAGATCGTGTTCGTGTTCGGCGCGGCCGCCCACGCCGACGAGGCGCGGCACTTCATCCAGCGCTTCGGCGGACGTTCCAGCGCGCGGCAGGCGCTGGAAGCGGTATGGGAATACTGGAACCGCACCCTTGGCGCGGTCAACGTGGACACGCCCGACCCTGCGCTCAACGTGCTGGCCAACGGCTGGCTGGTTTATCAAACCTTGTCGTGCCGGCTGTGGGGACGCAGCGGCTATTACCAGTCCGGCGGCGCCTACGGCTTCCGCGACCAGCTGCAGGACACCATGGCGCTGATCCATGCGACGCCCTGGCTCGCCCGCGACCAGCTGATCCTGCATGCGGGACGCCAGTTCCTCAAGGGCGACGTGCAGCACTGGTGGCATCCGCCCAACGGCCAGGGCGTGCGCACCCATTTTTCCGACGACTACCTGTGGCTGCCGTATGCCGCCTGCCGCTATGTGCGGGCGACCGGCGACACCGGCGTGCTCGACGCATCCATCCCTTTTCTGGAAGGCCGCGAGCTGTATCCGGAAGAGGAGGCCTACTACGACCAGCCGCAGCGTTCGCCCGAAACGGCCAGCCTGTACGAGCACTGCGTGCGCGCCCTCAAGCACGGCCTGCGCTTCGGCGCCCACCAGCTGCCGCTGATGGGCTGCGGCGACTGGAACGACGGCATGAACCTGGTGGGCAAGGACGGCCGCGGCGAAAGCGTGTGGCTGGCGTGGTTCCTGCTCGAAAACCTCGAGCTGTTCGCCGGCCTGGCGCGCGACCGCAACGACCCGGAATTTGCCGAGCTGTGCTCAAGTCAGGCGGCAAAACTGCGGGGCAACATCGAGGCCCAGGCCTGGGACGGCGCCTGGTACCGGCGCGCCTGGTTCGACGACGGCACCCCGCTCGGATCGGCCAGCAACGACGAATGCCAGATCGACTCGATCAGCCAGAGCTGGTCCGTCATCTCCGGGGGCGGCGACCCGGTGCGCGCCCGCCAGGCCATGGCGTCGGTCGACCGGCGCCTGGTGCGGCGCGACAAGCAGATCATCCAGCTGCTCGATCCGCCCTTCGATAAATCCGCGCTCGAGCCGGGCTACATCAAGGGCTACATCCCCGGCGTGCGCGAGAACGGCGGCCAGTACACCCATGCCGCGATCTGGACCACGATGGCGTTTGCGATGATGGGCGATACCGAACGCGCGTGGGAATTCTTCGCCCTGCTCAATCCGATCCGGCACGGCGACTCGCCGGAGAGGATGCAACGCTACAAGGTCGAGCCCTACGTGATGTGCGCGGACATCTATGCGGTGGCGCCGCACACCGGCCGCGGCGGCTGGACCTGGTACACCGGCGCGGCGGGCTGGATGTACCGGCTGACCGTGGAAACCCTGCTCGGCCTGCGGCTGGAAGTCGACCACCTGCGGATTGCGCCGTGCATACCGGCCGACTGGAATGCCTACACGATCCACTACCGCTATCGCGACACCGTCTATCACATCGCGATCCGCCGCGCCGGCGAGCCCTCGGCGCAGGCAACCCGGGTGTCGGTGGATGGCGTCGAACAGCACGACGCGCGCATCCCGCTGATCGACGACCGGCGCGAGCATAGCGCCGAGGTGGTGCTGGGCTGAGGCCGGTCTGTGTGCTGCAACGCACAGACCGGCTGGCGCAGCACGGCTAGCATGGTCGGATAGGCAGCGCGACGCATTCCGGTCGCGATTCCGGCTGCCGTCCCTCGAACTGGAGGCCCCACCATGCTGAATCTGCGCGCCCACATCCTTGTGCAGGGCCTGTCCGTGTCCTCGCTGGTGTCGTCCGCGGTCCAGGTCAGCATCGGCATCGCGCCGCACGATCCCCTGGTGCGGCAGCACGCCAGGAACGCGATCAGGCCCGGCCGTCACAACGCGGCCCCTCCCGGCAGGGGCCGCAACCCTGGCCGGACCCACGCGAGCCACCGGCGCCGCATTCGCGCAACGCGATGGCCGGCCGGCCGCAGGACAGGATCGCGCCGCGAACGCAAGGCCGGGACCCGGCTCCGCGGACCGAACGGGAACGCACCCGTCAGTGAGGCGGCCGCATGATGGTCGGCCCGCACAGTATTTTTTGCGTTGCGATGACTCGCTTGGCCGCATGGATCGGCTCGATGCGCCGTCCCGCACGTGGATCCGACGCGCAGCAGGCTACAATGAAAACCGATGAAGCTGAAACCGCCGCTTTCAGTCCGTTCAGGGACATGACACCCCATGCGTGGCTGCATTCCAATTTCCCGGGTCTTGACGGCCGCTTGGTGAGCACCTTCTGATGGACCATCCCGCCCTGCTACGTCAGCACCTCATCGCCAGCCTGATCGCACAGCAGCCTGAACACGTCGCGGATGTCGCAATGGACCACTGGCAGAAGCTGGCCGACGAGATCATTTCAATCGTCGGCGAGGCCGGTTTCAATTCGCTGTATGAACGCAGCGTGCTGCTGGCACAGTCTGATTTTCCCTGGATTCCACTGTGCCCGCCGTCATCGGAGGCCCCGCACCGCTTCGCGGAATTCGGCGCGCGCCTCGCAGACCAGGCGCCGGCCGATGCCCGCGCAGCGCACAACCTGCTGCTGACCACGTTTACCGACATCCTGGCTTCGTTGATTGGCGAACAATTGACGGCCAGCATTTTACGTTCGGCATGGGGCAATCCCGCTTCATACCCGGCCGGCAAGGAGCTCGACAATGAATAACAAGGTCACGATACGCCGCCTGCCAACCGGTGTGCCCGGTCTGGACAACTTGCTGGGAGGTGGCCTGCCGGAGTTCTCGTTCAATCTGATTGCCGGCACGCCGGGGAGCGGAAAAACCACGCTCGCCCACCAGATGATGTTCTCGCTGGCCACGCCGGATTACCGGGCGCTGTTCTTCACCGTGCTCGGCGAGCCCACCCTGAAAATGCTCCGCTACCAGCAGCAATTTTCGTTTTTCGATCAGGGGAAGATCAATCAGTCGATCCGCTTCGTCAACCTGGCGGCCGAACTGCTGGAGGGCGATTTCGACCGCGTCCTGGCGCGCATCGCCGCCGAGGTCAAAGACTATGCGCCCAGCCTGGTGTTCGTCGACTCGTTTCGATCCGTCGTGCAGTCGGTCCGGCCCGAGGACCGGAATGTGTCCGATCTGCAGCGCTTTGTGCAGCAGCTCGGCATGCAGATGACCAGCTGGCAGGCCACGACCTTCCTGATCGGCGAATACCTGGCGCCCGAATCCGAATCGAGCCCGGTCTTTACCGTGGCGGACGGTATCCTGTGGATGTCGCAAAACCTGCATCGCAATTCCATGGTGCGCAAGATGCAGGTGGTCAAGATGCGGGGTCAAGCCCAGGCGCCCGGCTTGCATACCTTCCGCATCGGCGATGCCGGCATCCAAGTTTTCCCGCGGGCAATCGTCCAGCCGGTCAAAGCACTCGGCACGACCGCTGCGGGTGGTACGGAACGGCTGTCGATGGGGGTCGCCGGCCTCGATCGGATGCTGGGGGGCGGCTTGCCGGTCGGGTATTCGCTGCTCGCAGTGGGTCCCTCGGGTTCCGGGAAGACCATCCTGGCGACGGCCTTCCTCGCCGAAGGGGCGCGCTGCGGCGAGCCTGGCGTGATTGCGGCGTTCGAAAAAAGTCCGAGCCAGTTGCTGAACACCAAGCTGCATGCGCTGGTGCGTGCCGGTCAGGTGGGCGTGATCGACACGCGGTCGCTGGACCTGTCGATCGATGAAACCCTGCACGACATGATCCGGATGATTGACCGCATGCAGGCCAGGCGCGTCGTCATCGATTCGCTGTCGGGTTTCGAACTGGCGCTGGCGCCCGAGTTCAGCGAGGATTTTCGCGGTTCGCTGTACCGGATGGTGGCTGAACTGACCAGCAAGGGCGTGACCATCCTGATGACCTCGGAACTGGAAGACCGCTACACCGATTTGCGTTTCAGTCCATTCGGCAGCGCGTTTCTCGCCGATGCCATCCTGGTGCAGCGCTATGTCGAAATCGCAGGACAGTTCAAGCGCGTTTTCTCGATCGT
>JAKACL010000122.1 GCA_021821425.1 Pseudomonadota bacterium | reverse complement strand
GGCGAATTCCAGCTGGGCGCCGAAGCGATCCGTCGCGCCGGGGCCGGGCGGCTGTACGAAGCCTTTCTCAAGCTGAAGGCCAAGCTCGGCGCCGAAGGCCTGTTCGATCCGGAAAAAAAGCGCGCCGTGCCGCGCTTTCCGCGCCGCATCGGCATCGTCACCTCGCCGCAGGCGGCGGCGCTGCACGACGTGCTGACCGCGCTGGCGCGCCGCGTGCCGGGCCTGCCGGTGATCCTCTACCCCACCCCGGTTCAGGGCGCCGGCGCCGGCGCACAGATTGCTGCGGCGATACGCAGCGCCGGCGACCGCGCCGAGTGCGACGTGCTGCTGGTGTGCCGCGGCGGCGGCTCGCTGGAGGATTTGTGGGCGTTCAACGACGAGGCGGTGGCGCGCGCGATCGCGGCGAGCCCGATGCCGGTGGTGAGCGGCGTGGGCCACGAGACCGATTTCACGCTGGCCGACTTTGCCGCGGACCTGCGCGCGCCAACGCCGACCGCCGCGGCCGAGCTCGCCAGCCCGGTGCGGGCCGAACTGCTGATGCAGCTGGAGCAACTGGCACGCCGGCTGCAGCATCAGCTCGCCCGACGGCAGCAAACCGAGATGCAGCGCCTGGATTACCTGGCGCGCCGCCTGGTCCATCCGGCCGAGCAGCTGCGCCGCCGCCAGACTGAGCTCTCCCAGCTGGCACAGCGTCTGCGCCACGCCGCCAGCACGCGCCTGGCTGCCGGCCAGCTGCGCGTCGCGCGGCTGAGCCAGCGGCTGGCGACGCCGATCCATGTCGTCCGGCGCGAGCAGCAGCGGCTGGACGCGCTCGGCCTGCGCACCCGGCGCGCGCTCGCCGCCGGCCTCGGCCAGCGCCAGCTTATGCTGGATCGCCACGCCAGCAGCCTCGCCCACCTCAACCCGGAAGGCGTGCTGGCGCGCGGCTACAGCATCGTGCTTCAGGACAACGGCGCGGTGGTGCAGGATGCCGCAGTGCTGAATCCAGGTGAAAAAATCGGCATCCGTTTCCACCGCGGACAGGCCCGCGCGACGGTCGACTCGACCAGCACGGATTAAGCCCGGTCAGGCCTTCAGATGGCGCGCCACGAGCGTCGTCGCCTGCACTTCCAGATCTTCGGCCAGACAATCCAGCGCCACCGCATCCGGCCATGAACGCAGCCAGGTGAGCTGGCGCTTGGCGAGCTGACGGGTGGCGGCGATGCCGGTTTCGCGCAGCTCATCCAGCGATATGTCGCCATCCAGGTGGGCCCAGGCCTGACGGTAGCCGACCGCACGCATCGCCGGCAGGTTGGGCGTCAGCGCAAAGGCCTGACGCAGTGCCTTCACTTCGTCGAGCAGCCCCCCGGCCAACATGGCATCGAAACGGTCGGCAATGCGCCGGTGCAGCACGGCGCGGTCGGATGGAATGAGCGCGAGCTGCAGCACGCGGTAGGGCAGGCCAGCTTGGGTACGGTCGAGCAGCGCCGACATCGGCTTTCCGCTGAGGCGAAAGATTTCCAGCGCGCGGCCGATGCGCTGGGAATCGTTCGGCGCCAGCCGGGCGGCGGCGGCCGGATCGACTCCCGCCAGCTCGGCGTGCATCGCGGGCCAGCCACGGGCAGCAGCCTCGGCTTCCAACTGCTTGCGCAGCGCCGCGTCGGCGCGCGGCAGGTCGTCCAATCCCTGCAGCAGCGCGCGGAAATACAGCATGGTGCCGCCAACCAGCAGCGGCACGCGGCCGCGCGCGACGATGTCGGCCATCAACGCCCGCGCGTCGTCGCGGAACGCGGCCGCCGAATAGGCGTCGGTGGGGTCGCGGATATCCAGCAGACGATGCGGCGCGCGCGCCAGCGTGGCGGCGTCGGGCTTGGCGGTGCCGATGTCCATGCCGCGATACACCAGCGCCGAATCGACGCTGATGATTTCCAGCGGAAAGCGTTCGACCAGGCTGACCGCCAGCGCGGTCTTGCCCGAGGCGGTCGGGCCCATCAGGAAAATGGCGGGAGGCAGGCTGGGGGCGGACATGGGGGGCGATTATGCCCCAGCTTGGAAGATGCAGCCGATGGATGGCCGCAGATGCACGGCCGCCTATTCTGCGTCGAGCGGCCTCATTCAGCCGATTTTTCGTGGGCGTGAATCCAGGTGATGGCCTCGCCCGGGGTTGATTGGGATGCCGGGACCAGCTGGGTATTCAGGGACAGCATACTGTATATCGCATCTGCTTCGATGGGGCGGCTGACCCAATAACCCTGCGCGCAATCGCACCCCATGGCCTTGATGATATCGAACTGTTTCTCGGTTTCTATTCCTTCGGCGATCGTTTCTTTTTCCAGGGCACGGGCCAGAGCGATCACGGCGCGCGCAATGGTTGCGTCCTGCTTCTGCCCGAGCCCATCGACAAAGGTTTTGTCGATTTTGATGGTGTTCGCCGGAATGCGCTTGAGATAACTCAAGGAAGAATAGCCCGTGCCAAAATCGTCGATCGCGATCCGTACGCCCAGTCCGGACAATTCCCCGAGAATTCTGATGCTTTCTTCCGGATTGAGCATGGCCGCGCTCTCCGTGACTTCAAGCTCGAGGCGCGCGGCCTCCAGTTCCGTGTCGCGCAGGGCCATCCTCACTTTTTTCAGCAGGTGAATATCCTGAAACTGGTGGGTGGACAGATTCACGGCAACCCGCAAATCCAGACCGTACGACGCCCACTGCTTCATTTGCATGCAGGCTGTGCGCAATACCCATTGCCCGAGTTCGATGATCAAACCCGAATCTTCAGCCGCCTGGATGAACGCTGAAGGTGGACGCAAGCTTCCATCCGGCATAACCCAGCGCACCAGCGCCTCGACCGCCACCACCTTGCCGCTCTGCATGTCCACAATGGGCTGGTAGAGCAGCCGGAATTCGTCGCGTTGCAGGGCATCGCGCAACTCATGTTCCAGGTCCAGTCGCTCACGGACCTGCATACCCATTTGTTCAGTGTAAACCGTATAGGCATTGCGCCCCAGCCGCTTGGATTCGTACATCGCCGTGTCGGCGTGCTTCAGCAGGGTTTCGATGTCGTCCCCATGGTCGGGATACAGGGCGATGCCGATCGATGGCGTGTTGCGCAAGGCACGCCCATTGACCTCGAACGGGATGCTGAACGCGTCCAGTATTCGATGGGTCATCATTATCGCCCCGGTCTCATTGCTGCCGGGCAGGACCAGCAGGAACTCATCTCCCCCAAACCGCCCCAGCACATCCCCGTGACGCAGCAATGGCTGAATTCGCTGCGCCACCTTGATCAGGAGGCCGTCCCCCGTTGCGTGCCCCAGCGCATCGTTGATGCCCTTGAAACGATCGAGGTCGATAAACAAGATCGAAAACGGCGTTTTGCCCGCGCGAGCGGCGGCAATATTCGCTTCCAGGATGCCATTCAGGCATCCGCGATTGGGCAAACCCGTGAGCGTATCGCGCCGCGCCTGCTCAACCAGTTCCTTGCTGTGCGCCCGTTCGCGTTTCGTGACGCGATAGGCAATCGCCACAAAAATCCCGAAGAACACCAGAAAGCTGAGAAAAATCGGGGCGTTATGCCGCCACCATCGAGACGTGACGTAGGATGCCGGGGCCGAGACATAAGCATACAAATCCATGCCGGAAAGCTTGGTAAACGCGCCGATCCGCTGCTTTTCTCCAGGCACCCAGGGAGAACCGCCCGAGAAATACCCCTCGATCAATCCCGGATTCGCCTTGATCATGCGCGCAACCGGGCCGGGCGATAAATGCCCGTACGTGGCGTTGGCGTCTGTCACCGGAAAGCGGGCCTGCTGATAGCCATCGGCCCGCAGCAAACCGATGTAACTGTTGGGCGGGACCGGAAGCTGGTGCAGGAAGGTGCCTTCCTTTTCCAGCGGCACGGCGGCCTGAACCAGGAGCCTGGGCTTGCCGTCGCGGCCCCTCACCACATGACGAACGGTAAAACGCCAGCGCTTGATGGCCTTTCCGAATTCCGGTGGCCCCACCGTGTAAGGCGCCGGGCTTGCCATGTCGGCGAGCAGTTGCTTGATGTAAGGGGGATCCAGGCGAAAATCGGGAACCGAATCGCCCGGCTTGATCGCCGTATTGAGCAGCATTTCACCGTCCGGCGAAAATACAGCGACTGCACGAACCTGCGGATGCCTGCTCTGGAATGTCGCGAGATACGGCCGCAAGCTTTCCGGGTTGTCGTACAGTTCGGGGCGGTCGAGCAATTCGCCCAGCGGCGCCAGACCATTTCCCAATTCATCGAAGAACGCCCGCGAGGCCGAAGCGAGAAAACCGGAAAACGTCAAAAGGTTATCGTGGGCATCTTTTTTTTCGCGTTGCCAGCCGTACGCCCCATAGGAGAACAGCGCGACGGTGCCAACCAGAAAAAAAGTCAGCAAGGCGTTACGAAGCAACCGCGAAAAAGCCGCAACCTCAGGAAAAGGCATACGCGTCCAAATGTGACATCCGTGATGCATCATCGACAAGGACTAAAATTACTTTAGAAACAAACACATTTTGGAGCCGCCGGCAGCGTTCCGCAGCCGGCTGTTGCGTCGAGGTGGCCGCTGTGCCAGCGTAGCCAGCGACGCACCCAAGCCAGGGTCTACAGTGATCAATGAGGGCATTTATCCTGTTGCCCCCGCCCCACTCATCCCCAACGGAGGCTCGCACCCCATGGACATCGACCAACTCAAATCCGTGGCGCAGGCCATCGTCGCGGAGCAGAAAGGGATATTGGCGGCGGACGAAAGCAATCCCACGATCCAGAAGCGCTTCGCTTCGATCCAGGTGGAATCCACCGAGGAGAACCGCCGGCGCTACCGCGAAATCCTGTTCACCGCCGACGGCATCGAGCGCACGGTCGGCGGGGTCATCCTGTACGACGAAACCCTGCGCCAGTGCACGCGTGACGGCATCCCCTTCCCCAAACTGCTGGCGGACCGGGGCATCATCCCCGGCATCAAGGTCGACCAGGGCGCCAGGGCACTGGCGCTGTATCCCGGCGAAAAGGTGACCGAGGGCCTCGACGGCCTGCGCGAACGGCTCGCCGAATACAGGCAATTGGGCGCGCAGTTCGCCAAATGGCGTGCAGTGATCGAGATTGATGAGCACGACCTTCCGTCGCCGTTCGGCATCCGCGCCAATGCCCATGCGCTGGCCCGCTACGCCGCGCTGTGCCAGGAGGCCGGGCTGGTGCCGATCGTGGAGCCGGAAGTGCTGATGGATGGCGACCATAGCATTGAGCGCTGCGAGGCCGTGACGGAACACGTGCTGCAGGCGGTGTTTGCCGAGCTCGGCGCCCACCGGGTGGCGTTCGAAGGCATGCTGCTGAAGCCGAACATGGTGGTAGCCGGCAAGCTATGTCCGGTCCAGGCCAGCGTGCCGGAAGTGGCTGCGGCCACGCTGCGGTGCCTCCGGCGCGCCGTGCCGGCCGCCGTTCCCGGCATCGTGTTCCTCTCCGGCGGGCAAAGCGCAGTCGATGCGACCGACCACCTGAACGCGATGAACGCGATGGAGCCCCAGCCCTGGCAAATCAGCTTTTCCTATGGTCGCGCGCTGCAGGCGCCGGTGCTGGAAGCCTGGCAAGGGCAGGAGGAAAACGTCGTCGCCGCGCAGCGTGCGCTGTTGAATCGCTGCCATCTGAACGGCCTCGCCCGAGCCGGCAAGTATGCCCGCAGCATGGAGAGCACCGCTTGAGTTGAAGCGGGCGTGAACGTCACGGGCGTAAGCCCTGCTGCGTCACGCCCTGCCTGACATGCGACCATAAAAAAGCGGCGGGGATAAGCCCGCCGCCTTGGTCAGCCCGCTATCGCAATCAGGCCGCGTTGGCGTACTGCGCCTTGGCCTTGCGAGCGGCCTCGATTTCCTCAGGGCCGTAAGCCTTGCCGGACCACAACATTTCGTAGGCGATTTCCTCGTTGCCGTTCTCGCACAGGTCCAGCACTTTCTGGAACAGCGGCTGGAAGGTTTCCGACTGGTGCGACTTCTCGTGCTCTTCGAAGGAGGTCCAGAAGGTCACGATCAGCGCCTCCTTGCCCTTCATCGGGCTTTCGACGGCCTGGCCGATGGTCGAGCCTTCGTTCGACACTGCGCCCGAGTTCAACGCGACAAAGCCACCGACAAAGCCGGTATCCGAATGATAGGTTTTGACGTTTTCACAGAGAAATGCCACCCGTTCCTGCAGATCGTCGACCGTGTATTCGGGCTTGAGAATTACCCGGTTGATGGTCACAACACCGTCATTGGGAAAATTTGCGATCAGTCCACTCATGGTTACGCCTCCTGCTATTGGTTAAGGTTCAACAGGCGCCAGTGTATTAATCCCTACTAAATTAGTCAACTAATTTATTTAATAGATTAATGGAGCGATCAATAAAACAAATGAATAGATTTTCAGTTCAACGTTTTCATTATCAATAATATATGGGTGTTTGTTGACAATCAGATATAACTTTTTTGTTCGCTACGCTTGCCGGGGCGCTTCTTCATGATGACCACGCCCTTGGCGGCATCGATGTCGGCAATCGGAATATTTTCGTAAATCGGGTTCAGCGGCTTGAGCATCCAGCCGTCGTCGTGCTTCACGATCTGGCGGAAGATGAATTCGTCGTTAACGAAGGCCACGACATAGGAGCCGTCCTTGACCAGCCCGGACGGCTCGACCACGATGATTTCGCCCTCCTCGAATTCGGGCAGCATCGAGTCGCCCAGCACCATCAATGCATAGGGTTCGGCGCTGGCGCAGTTGCTGGCCTCGTTGATGTCCTGGATCGGAATGGTCTTGCGTTCATTGCGTTCGCTCATGGGAATCTCGTTAATACCTGACTAATTAGCTCAAGCTTATATTCAAAACCGCAGGCTGCCAAATCAGCGCCCGCGCATGAACATGCCGTCGAGCTCCTTGAGGCTGATCTGGAACCAGGTGGGGCGGCCATGGTTGCACTGCCCGGCCCGCTCGGTGGCTTCCATCTCGCGCAAGAGCGCGTTCATTTCGGGCAGCGTGAGCATCCGGTTCGCGCGCACCGCGCCGTGGCAGGCGAGCGTCGCCAGCAGTTCGTTGCGGCGCTCGGCCAACAGGCGCGCGACGCCGAATTCGGCGACCTCACGCAGCACCGCGCGGGTCAGCTCGACCGGGTCGGCATGCTTCAGCAGCCACGGCACCGAGCGCACCGCCACCGAGGTCGGCGAGGTGATCGACAGCTCGAAGCCGATTTTGCCCAGTTGTTCCAGATGCGGTCCGATTTCCGCGACGTCGCGCGCGTCGACCGTCAGCGCCACCGGAATCAGCAGGGTCTGCGCCGGCACCGCGCGGGCGTCGAGCGCGGTCTTCAGCTTTTCGTAGACGACGCGCTCGTGCGCCGCGTGCATGTCGACCAGCACCAGCCCCTGCGCGTTCTGCGCCAGCACGTAGACACCATGCAACTGCCCCAGCGCATAGCCCAGCGGCGGCGCGTCGACGCCATCGGGCAAGCGCTGCGCCGCAGGCGCAACCAGCCCCCCTGATTCCTGATTCCTGCCCCCTGACCCCGGAAGCGGTGCATAGAACGCCATCGCCTCGTTCACCTGCAGCGGCATCGACGCCTGCTGGGGCGTGACATAGGCGGACCTGGAGTCTGCCGGCGCCGGTATATCGTGGGTAGCCGCGTCCCCCGCCTCGACCGGCACCGACAACAGGCGCTCGACCGCATGGAACAGAAACTGGTGCACGCCGCGACTGTCGCGGAAGCGGATCTCGGTCTTGGCCGGATGCACGTTGACATCGACCAGCTCAGGCGGCAGGCTGATGAACAGGCAGTACGCCGGGTTCAGCTGGTGATGCAGCACATCGCGGTAGGCTTCCTTCAATGCGTGGACGATCAGCTTGTCGCGCACATAACGGCCGTTGACAAACACGTGCTGGCTGTCGCGGCTGGCGGTGGCGGCGCCGGGGCGGATCACCCAGCCGGCCACGCGCAGCGCCCCGGCCGCCGCATCGACCGCAATCGCATGCGCCTCGAACGCATCGCCCAGCACCTGGCGGACGCGCGCGTGAGCCGGCTCGACATTCAGGCGCAGCTGCACGCGGCCGTTGTGCGTCAGCGTGAACGCCACCTGCGGGTTGGCCAGCGCCAGCCGCCGCACGGTTTCGGCGCAGTGGGCATATTCGGTGCCCTCGGTCTTGAGGAACTTGCGCCGCGCCGGGGTATTGAAGAACAGGTCCTGGATATCGACGGTGGTGCCGATCGCACGCGCGGCGGGCACCGGCTCGCCGAGACGGCCGCCTTCGACCTGCAGCGTCCAGGCGTGCTCGGTGGCCTTGTGATGCGCATTGGCGCTGCGGCTGGTGAGTTGGACCCGCGCGATGGCAGCGATCGATGCCAGCGCTTCGCCGCGGAAACCCAGGCTCGCCACCTGTTCGAGGTCGGCGAGACTGGTGATCTTGCTGGTGGCGTGCCGCGTCAGCGCGAGCGCGAGCTCGTCGCGCGG
>JAKACL010000121.1 GCA_021821425.1 Pseudomonadota bacterium | reverse complement strand
CCGCCTTCGCGCGCCTTGACGAAATACGTGCCGACGATGGAGGCGATGATGGAGAAACCGCCCAGCACCAGCGGATAGATCACCGCTTCGGGCGAGCCGGTGATCAACAGGCCGCCCAGCAGCATCGTGGCGATGATGGTCACGGCATAGGTTTCGAACAGGTCGGCCGCCATGCCGGCGCAGTCGCCGACGTTGTCGCCGACGTTGTCCGCGATCACCGCCGGATTGCGCGGGTCGTCCTCGGGGATGCCGGCTTCGACCTTGCCCACCAGGTCGGCACCGACGTCGGCGCCCTTGGTGAAGATGCCGCCGCCCAGACGCGCGAAGATGGAAATCAGCGAACCGCCGAAGGCGAGGCCCACCAGCGCGTGAGTCGCGGCTTCGCTGCTTGCGCCCAGCACCAGGGTGAGCACGGCGTAGTAGCCGGCGACGCCCAGGAGGCCCAGACCCACCACCAGCATGCCGGTGATGGCGCCACCCTTGAAGGCGACGTTGAGCGCAGCGTTGAGACCCTGCGAGGCGGCCTGCGCGGTGCGCACGTTGGCGCGCACCGAGACGTTCATGCCGATGTAGCCGGTGAGCCCGGACAGCACGGCGCCGAGCGCGAAGCCGATCGCAGTGAGCCATCCGATGTCCGAAAAACCGATCAGGAGGAACAGGACAACGCCAACGATGCCGATGGTGGTGTACTGCCGATTCAGGTAAGCCTGTGCGCCTTCCTGCACTGCCGCCGCGATCTCGCGCATGCGGTCGTTGCCGGTCGGCAACCCCAGAATCCATTTGATCGAGATGATCCCATAGAGCAGTGCGAGCACCGCCGCCACGAGGGCAAACAGCAAGCCTTCATTCATTATCTTTTCTCCTCCAGATACGAAAAAAACGGCAGCTTGCGCCACCGTTCCCCTACTGCTACCTACCCATCGCCAGGCCGCCCTCGAAGCGCGTCCCCGGCTCGAACCCGAAGATCCGGTCGAGCTCCAATTCCCGAATCATCTGATCGACCGCCTCCTGCCCATGCTCACGCTGCACCTCGGAGAGGATGAGCTTGGACGAGTTGCCGTTGTAGAAGCCGCCGAAATCGGCTTGTACCTTGAGCAGTTGTCTGGCGCGGTCGAGAGTCATCGTTTAGGGGTCAGGATTCAGGGGCCAGGGGTCAGGGGACGTGCGGCTTCGCCGCGAGTTGATTCAAGGGCGCGGGCCATGCCCGCACCACCCCTGATCCCTGAATCCTGACCCCTGATCCCTCTCCTCCTCAAAGTTTGAACGCCGCCAGCTTCTTCGCCACCGCGACGTTCTTCAGCGTCACGTAGACCGGCAGGCCGTTCTTGTACTTCGGATAGTCTTCCCCCTGGATCAACGGCGTCAGATAGCGCTTGCACTTGTCGGTGATGCCGAAGCCATCCTTGGTGATGAAGTCGCGCGGCATGAACTTCTCGACGTTGGCGACCTTCGAGAGCGGCGCCATGCCGATCTTGTACTTGTAGGGCACGTCGGAAATGCGGTCGACCGTCGGCATCACCGAATTGTGGCCCTTGACCGCGAGTTCGACGGCTTTCTGGCCCAACTCGTAGGCCTGCTTGACGTCGGTCTTCGACGCGATGTGGCGCGCGGCGCGCTGCAGGTAGTCGGCGACGGCCCAGTGGAACTTGTGGCCGAGCGCGTCCTTGATCATGTTGGCGACCACCGGCGCGGCGCCGCCCAGCTGGGCGTGGCCGAAGGCGTCGCGGGTGCCTTGCTCGGCGAGGAATTTGCCGTCCGGGTAGTGGCAGCCTTCCGACACGACGACAGTGCAGTAGCCGTGCTCCTTCACCAGTTTGTCGACGCGGGCGAGAAACTTCTTCTGGTCGAATTCGATTTCCGGGAACAGGATCACGACCGGAATGCCGTGGTCCTCGACCAGGCCGCCGGCGGCGGCGATCCAGCCGGCGTGACGGCCCATCACCTCAATTACAAAAACCTTGGTCGAGGTCTTGGCCATCGAGCGCACGTCGTAGCTGGCTTCCAGTGTGGAGACGGCGATGTACTTGGCGACCGAGCCGAAGCCGGGGCAGCAGTCGGTGATCGGCAGGTCGTTGTCGACGGTCTTCGGCACGTGGATGGCCTGGATCGGGTAGCCCATGGCTTCGGAGAGCTGCGAGACCTTGAAGCAGGTGTCGGCCGAGTCGCCGCCGCCGTTGTAGAAGAAGTAGCCGATATTGTGCGCCTTGAACACTTCGATCAGGCGCTCGTATTCGCGCTTGTTGGCTTCGAGCGATTTGAGCTTGAAGCGGCAGGAGCCGAATGCGCCCGACGGCGTGGAACGCAGCGCGGCGATCGCGGCGGCGGATTCCTTGCTGGTGTCGATCAGGTCTTCGGTAAGCGCGCCGATGATGCCGTTGCGGCCGGCGTAGACCTTGCCGATCGTGTCCTTGTGCTTGCGCGCGGTTTCGATCACGCCGCAGGCCGACGCGTTGATGACCGCGGTGACGCCGCCGGACTGTGCGTAGAAGGCGTTCATTTTTTTCGCCATGATGGTGCTGTCTCCTTGATTATCTGTGTGGTCGTTTGCAAAACAAAAAGCCAGCGCGGGCTGGCTTCAAAATTCAACTGTTGCCGGACGCCTCGTTCTCGGCGAGGCGCTTGGCTTCTTCGTCGGCCTGCATTTTCAAGAGCGTGGTGACGCAGTCGCCGATGTCGTCGTATTCCTCGCGGCCGGTCGCGAAGCGGTCGCGGATGCGGTAGAAGAACATGCTGCGGTAGCGCGAATCACCGGTCTTCGACAACACGAAATGGCAGCCGCGCTCGTTCCAGTAGAAGCCCGGGCACAATGTCAGTTCGCGGTCATCGATATGCAGGCGGATTTCGGTTTCGACATCCTGGATCTCGACCGCCTTGCCGTAGCGTTCCTTCACCGCGCCGGTCACGATCCAGCGTTCGGTCTCGGTCATCGGGTGAATCTGCTGCGGCATGGCGGTCTGGCGTGAACGTCAACCCAGGGCTGCGAAGATCGAATCGCGGATCCCTTCGACCTTGCCGGTGCCGGGAACCTTGATGTATTTGGGTGCGCCGGCATCGCCGCGCGCGGCCCAGTCGCCGTAGTATTTCACCAGCGGCTCGGTCTGCGCGTGGTAGATGTCGAGGCGTTTCTTGACGGTTTCTTCGGTGTCGTCGTCGCGCTGGATCAGGTCTTCGCCGGTGATGTCGTCCTTGCCCTCGATGCGCGGCGGGTTGAACTCGACGTGGTAGGTGCGGCCCGAGGCCACGTGCACGCGGCGGCCGGACATGCGCTTGACGATCTCTTCGTCGGGGACGTCGATCTCGACCACGAAATCGATCGGCACGCCGGCGGTCTTCATCGCCTCGGCCTGCGGAATGGTGCGCGGGAAACCGTCGAACAGGTAGCCATTCTGGCAGTCGGCTTCGGCCAGGCGGGCCTTGACCATGCCGATGATAATGTCGTCGGAGACCAGGCCGCCGGCGTCCATGATGGCCTTGGCCTTCATGCCAAGCTCGGTGCCGGCCTTGATCTGCGCACGCAGCATGTCGCCGGTGGAGATTTGCGGAATGCCGTACTTTTCCTTGATGTAATTGGCCTGGGTGCCTTTGCCGGCGCCAGGCCCGCCCAACAGAATCAAACGCATTGCGAGTCTCCCTTGATAAATATGACTATGCCAAACCGTCTAAGCCTAAGGCAAGCGGGATGCGAGCAACACTTAAAAATTTTTATTGGGGGATTCAAGCGGCTGCTATGCCGCGGCAAACAGGCCGCGCACGCGCGCCAGGTCTTCCGGCGTGTCGACGCCGGGGGCCGGCGCCATCGGCGTGATACCGAGGCTGATGCGGTAGCCGTGCCACAGCACGCGCAGCTGTTCCAGCATTTCATGGCGTTCCAGCGGCGAGCTGGCAAGACTGGCGTAGGTGCGCAGGAAACCGGCGCGGTAGGCATACAGGCCGATATGGCGCAGCGCGCCGAATTCGTGCGGCATGGGCTGCCGGTTGGCGAAGGCATCGCGCGGCCACGGCACCGGCGCGCGGCTGAAATACAGCGCATAGCCGGCTTCGTCGGCCACGACCTTGACGACATTGGGATTGATGAAGTCGGCGTGATCGTGGATCGGATGCGCCAGCGTGGCCATCACCGCGTCGTCGTGCAGGATCAACTGGCGCGCAGCTTCGCGGATCAGTTCGGGATCGATCAACGGCTCGTCGCCCTGCACGTTGACCACCAGCGTGTCGTCCGCCCAGCCTAGGGTTTCGGCCACTTCGACCAGGCGCTCGGTGCCGGACTGGTGGTCGGGCGAAGTCATCAGCGCGCGGTGGCCGGCGGCCTCGACCGCCCGCTGCACGCGCACGTCGTCGGTGGCGACGACAACCGACTCGGCCCCCGCCAGCAGCGCACGATCGAGCACGCGCAGCACCATCGGCCGCCCGCCGATGTCGGCCAGCGGCTTGCCCGGCAGTCGACTCGATGCATAGCGCGCTGGAATGACGACGCTGAAATGCATGCTCAGCTGCCGTGGATTTCGTCCGGATTCAGAGTGCGCGCCTCTTCCGGCAGCATCACCGGAATGTCGTCGCGGACGGGATAGGCAAGGCGGCAAGCCCGGCAGACCAGTTCCTGCGCGGGTTTTTTCCAGTCGAGGGGACCCTTGCAGACCGGACAGACGAGGATTTCAAGTAGCTTCGGGTTCATTCGTGAGGGTCCTGTAAAACGCGGGGGCAGCGTCCGTTTCGGGTTGCTGCGATTTGCTCTTGTAGAGATGGATGTCGGCCACCGAGAGCAGCGTGTTGAGGTCGTGGCCATCCTGCGGCGCCTGGCTGGTGCCGAGGCTCACCGCCATCGGCAGGCCGTTGCTATTGCTCCAGGCCTGGGTGCGCGTCTTGATGCGGTCGAAAATCTGCTGCATGTCCGCCTCGCTCCGCTGCGGCAGGATGGCGACGAATTCGTCGCCACCCCAGCGTCCGCACACGCCCATCTCGGCCGACTCGCTGAAGATCTGCCCGAACTCGGCCAGCACGCGGTCGCCGACGCCGTGGCCGTAGCGGTCGTTGACTGCCTTGAACTGGTTGAGGTCGGCAAACAACACGGTGGCCGGCACCTCGGGATTCGCCTTGTCGAAAATGCGGTCGGCCGCCGCCAGCAGGCCGTGGCGGTTGAGCAGGCCGGTTAGCGTGTCGAAACGGCTGCGGTAGTCGAGCTGGCTGCGCTGGGTTTCGATGTGGCCCATCAGGATGTAGGCATACAAGGCCAGGCTGACCCAGAACACGCCGAAGAACACGTCGCCGGCGCTGATTTCGAAACCGCCGATGCGGTAACGCATGGCAAAGGACAGCGCCATGCCAATGAAGGCGCCACCCAGCACTTCTGCAAACAGGCGCATGCCGTAGCGCATGCCGTTGCCGAGCAGCACCATCAGGAAGGCCAGCGCCGAAGGTGGAATCGGATTGGGATCGTGGATCACGCACAGGGTGACGATGATCAGGTCGGCGGTCATCGCGCTACGGATGTTGAGCAGCGTGACGCCCTGCAGTGCCTGCCGGAAAAACCAGGTATTGAAGAGGAAATAGACGCCGAGCGCGATCAGCAGGTGCTCGATGGTGAACAGCACCGAGGGCACGCTCTCCAGCGTGGAGAAGTAGATGACCGCCAGCGAAAAAAACAGATAGCGGGTGAAGAATTGGGTGACGATTTCGGAACGGTCGGGCATCCAGAAGCCGGCCTCGCCCTCGACCGATTCCCAGCGGCACGGATGCCTGCGGTCGCTCCAGTCTGTGTATGGCATACCCATCGTTCCCTCCTTCGCGCGCCCGGATTGTTATCGTTTGAGGCGTGCGTCCAACCAGTCCATGAAACCGGCTTCGGGGGCAACGTCGAGTTCCACCGCCCACCAGTTCGCTCCTGCGATCGTCCGGCATTTTACCGCGTCTTTTTCCGTCATCAGCACGGCGGCGTCTGCCGGCAGATCGCCGGCCTGAAAAGCATGATGATCGGCAAAGACGCGCGGACTGAAACGGATGCCATGCGCGGTCAGCATATCGAAGAAACCCTGCGGGCGGCCGATTCCGGTGGCGGCAATCCAGTCCTGTGGAGGCAGGTCGGGCAGCGCGATTTTGTGCAGCGGCGCCTGCAGGCGATAGGCGCGGCCTGCGCGGTAGTCGGCGCGCCAGGCGCCCTCGAGGGGGAGTGGCACGGCAGCGCCGCGCACCGCCTGGACGACGGCGTCGACCCGGGCGAGGCGGCTGGGCGGTTCGCGCAGCGGCCCGGCCGGCAGCAGCCACCCGTTGCCCAGTCCGCTCGCCGCGTCGATCACAGCCAGTTCGATGTCCCGATGCAGCCGGTAATGCTGCAGGCCATCGTCGGACACGATCACGTCGACGCCGGGATGGCGGGCGAGCAGGGAACGCGCCGCCGCCACCCGGTCGCGTCCCACCACCACCGGCACGTCCGTCTTGGTGCGGATCAGCAGCGGCTCGTCGCCCACGTCGGCGGCGGCGCTGTCGGGCATCACCTCGACGCAACCGCGGGCGGAACCACCGTAGCCGCGGCTGACCACGCCAGGGCGATAGCCGCGTGCGCGCAACTGCAGCACCAGCCAGATCACCAGCGGGGTTTTGCCGCTGCCGCCGGCAGTGAGGTTGCCGACCACGATCACCGGCACGCCCACCGCCACCGAGGCCAGCCAGACGCGTCGATACGCCAGGCGGCGCAACCCGGATACGGCGGCGAACACGGCGGAAAACGGAAGCAGCAGCAGGGTGAGCACGCCGGTGCGCGCCCACAGTGTTTGCACGGACAGCATGCGAGGCCCGCTTAGGGGGCGGACTGGGTGGCGAAGGTAATGCGGGACAGCCCGACCCGGCGCGCCGCTTCCATCACGTTCACCACCGACTGATGCGCGGCCCGCGCATCGGCGTTGATCACCACCACCGGCTCGCTCATCGAGCCGGCGGCCTTTTGCAGCGCGGCGGCCAGTTCCTCGACCGAGGCGTCGCCTATGGTCGTGTCGTCGATCTGGTAGCGGCCGCTTTCGGCGACGGCGACCTCGATCTGCTTGGGCTGGCTGGGCGTCTGCTCGGCACGGCTGGTGGGCAGGTTGATCTTGAGTTCCGCAAAGCGCGCGTAGGTGGTCGTCACCGCCAGGAAAATCACGATGACGAGCAGGATGTCGATGAACGGAATCAAATTGATTTCCGGATAGTCTTCCCGGCGTCCTTTCCTGAAGTTCATGCTTATTTCCGGTCGCCGTGGACGATCTCCACCAGCTTGATCGCCTGCTGTTCCATGTCGACCACCAGCGATTCGACCTTGGCACGGAAGAAACGATAGAAGATCATCGCCGGGATCGCCACGATCAGGCCGAAGGCGGTGTTGTAGAGCGCAATCGAAATACCGTGCGCCAGCTGGCCGGGATTGGTGCCGGTGGACGTCTGCGCGCCGAAGATTTCGATCATGCCGATCACCGTGCCGAGCAGACCCAGGAGCGGCGCCATGCTGGCGACGGTGCCGAGCGAGGTGAGGAAGCGGTCGAGGTCGTGGGTGACGGCGCGGCCGGCTTCCTCGATCGACTCCTTCATCACCTCGCGCGAGTTGTGCGCGTTTTTCAGCGCAGTCGCGAAAATCCGGCCCATCGGCGACCCTTCGGCCAGCTCGGTCACCAGCTCCTGGGTGACACCGCGTTCCTGATAGCGCTTGACCGTGTCCAGCAGCAGCCCGGCGGGCGCCACTTCCTGGACGCGCAGGCTGTAGGCACGCTCGATGATGATGGCGACGGCAATGACCGACGCCAGGATCAACGGCCAGATCGGCCAACCGGCCGCCTCGATGATGGCTAACACTGAATACCACTCCAGATTGAAAACACCAGGCGAAATGTAGCCCCCGCGTGCAGGTTTGGGCAAGTACGAATTGTCGGCGTCAGCAGATTTCGCAGGGCCATCGACTTCTCCACAATTCGTGTGGATAAGTCTGTGAGGAACTGCCGACCGCATGTCCTAAAGGCCCGCCCACAAAGGAAAAACCGTTTCGGCACAAAAAGTAGCCAATCCGGTTTTTTCATAAAAATCAATGGTTTATAAAAACACTCCTATCGTCAATAGGGTGATCAAAATAATTTTTATGGCGAAACCGTGACTGTGCATGAAGCATGCCGGGCGCGAACCCGTTATCCTGAACGCCATGGAATTTTCGGACTATATTCCCGACGCCCCTGCCCTGCCCGTGCTCACCGTCAGCGAGCTCAACCGCATGGCGCGCCGCGCGCTGGAGTCGCAATTGCCCTTGCTGTGGGTCGAAGGCGAAGTCTCCAACTTCATGCGCGCCGCTTCCGGGCACTGGTATTTCTCGCTGAAGGATGCGAACGCGCAGGTGCGCTGCGTGATGTTCCGCGGTCGCAACCAGTTTGCCGATTTCACCCCGGCCAACGGCGACCATGTCGAGATCCGCGCCCTGCCCTCGCTATACGAAGCGCGCGGCGAATTCCAGCTAGGCGCCGAAGCGATCCGTCGC
>JAKACL010000120.1 GCA_021821425.1 Pseudomonadota bacterium | reverse complement strand
GCCCAGCGTGCGGCGGCGGTGCGAGCGCCGCAGCTGGTACGGCACGGCGACGTCGCCGAGCTGCAGCACGCCGTTATTAACGGGCGGCAGCAGGGGGCAACCTCGTCATTTCGGTTTCGATCCAGGCCTCGACCGCGCGCGTGAGTTCGGCCGCACTTTTGTTGGTGCTGCCGATCACCGGGCCGATGCGCACGGTGACGGTGCCGGGATGCTTGATAAAGGCATTCTTCGGCCACACTTCGCCGGCGTTGTGCGCCACCGGAACAATCGGCGCGCCGGTCTCCGCCGCCAGCCATGCGCCGCCGATGCCGTAGCGGCCCTTTTCGCCCGGCGCGACGCGGGTGCCCTCGGGAAACACCAGCACCCAGAATCCCTGCGCGAGCTTGTCGCGGCCCTGGCTGACGATCTGCTTCAGCGCCTCGCGTCCGGCGCTGCGATCGATCGCAATCGGCGACAGCAGGCGGAACGCCCAGCCGAAGAACGGCACCTTCAACAATTCCTGCTTGATGACCGGGGCGACAGGCGGAAACAGAAAAAGAAAGGCGACCGTTTCCCAGGCCGACTGATGCTTGGCGAGGATGATCGCGGGCTGCGACGGCAGGTGCTCGCGCCCTTCAACCACATAGCGGATACCCAGCACCCAGCGCGCCAGCCAGATCACCGTATGGTTGTAGCCGGTGATCAGCCGGTAGCGCGTATGCGCCGAAAACGGAAAGCTGAGAAAGGCAACCAGGCTGAAGAAGATCGTCAGTACGGTCTGCAAGGCCGCGAAAATCAGCGAGCGCGCCAGACTCATGCCGCTGTCGACAACAAGAATTCGACGGCCTCGTTCAGATCGGCAAACACCGGCGTGTCTTTGGGCAGGCCGCCGGCAGCCAGGGTTCTCTCGCCCTTGCCGGTGCGCACCAGCACCGGCCGCGCGCCCACGCTGGTCGCGGCCAGCATGTCGCGCAGCGAATCGCCCACCGCCGGCACATCGGCGAGGTCGCGGCCATAGCGCGTTGCAATCTCGACGAACAGGCCGGGTTTGGGCTTGCGGCAGCCACACTCCATCTCGGCCGCGTGCGGGCAGTAAAAAACCGCCTCGATACGACCGCCCGCCTGCGCCGCCGCCTTGTGCATCTTGGCGTGGATGGCGTTGAGCGTCGCCATCTCGAACAGCCCGCGCGCGAGACCGGACTGATTCGTCGCCACCACCACGCGCCAGCTCTCGCGCGTCAGCCGCGCGATCGCCTCCAGACTGCCGGGAATGGGTTTCCATTCGTCGGGCGTCTTGATGAATTGCTCGGAGCCGAAGTTGATGACGCCGTCGCGATCGAGAATGATCAGTTTCATGAATGAAAGTTTACGCCGCCAGACGCGACAAGTCCGCAACCCGATTCATGGTCCGGTGCAACTGGTTCAGCAGCGCCAGCCGGTTGGCTTTGAGTACAGGATCGTCGGCGTTGACCATGACACTGTCGAAGAAGGCATCGACCGGGGTTTTGAGTGCGGCCAGTGCTTGCAGCGACGCGGTGTAATCGCCCGCGGCAAAGGCTGCGTCAGCACGCGGCGCGATCTCCGAAAGCGAGGCAAACAGCGCCGTTTCCGCCGCCTCGACGAAACGCGCAGGATCCGCCGCGTCACCCACTTCGCCTTCGGCTTTCTTCAGGATGTTGCCGACGCGCTTGTTGGCCGCAGCGAGGCTGGGTGACTCCGGCAGCGAGGCAAACTCGCGGACCGCATGCAGCCGCTTGGCAACGTCATGCAGCGGCGGCAGGTTTGCGAATACGGCCGCAACTGCCTCGGCGCCATAAAACGGCACCAACTGATTCGCATTTCGTTCGTAAATGAACAGCTTGAGCTCTTCAGCCACATTCCCTGCAAGCGAGCCCACAGGAAAGACAGACAGGCTGAAGGAAATCAGATCGTCGAGGTCCAGCCGAAATTCCGCCTTATCCAGGGCAGACTTGAGTCCCAGCAGCTGGAAGGACTTGATGACGGAAAGCGCGTGGCGACGCAGGGCGAACGGATCTTTGTCGCCCGTCGGCCTGAGCCCGATCCCCCAGATGCCCACCAGCGTTTCCATCCTGTCGGCGATCTGCAGCACTTCGCTGATGAGGTTGGAGACGTCTTCCGTCTCCTCGCGGCGCACCAGATACTGGTCCGCAATCGCCTGGGCGACCTGCTCGTCTTCGCCATCATGGCGCGCGTAATACCCGCCCATGATGCCCTGTAGTTCGGGGAACTCGCCCACCATGTCGGTCAGAAGATCGGCCTTTGCGAGCTCTGCGGCACGATCCGCCAGTTCGATATCCGCATCCACTTTCTCTGCAGTCCAGCGCGCAATGGCACGCACACGCTCGACGCGCTCACCCTGGCTGCCCAACTTGTTGTGATAAACGACCTTGGCCAGTCCCGGCACCCGGTCTCTCAGTTTCTTCTTGCGGTCCTGATCGAAGAAAAACTTGGCGTCGGCCAGACGCGGACGCACCACGCGTTCGTTGCCCTGGATCACGGCGGAAGCATCGGCGGGCGAAATGTTGGAGACGATCAGGAAGCGATTGGTCAGCTTGCCCGCTGCATTCAGCAGCGGAAAATATTTCTGGTTCGCCTTCATGGTCAGGATCAGGCATTCCTGCGGCACCTCGAGGAAAACCTTCTCGAATTGGCCGACCAGCACATTGGGACGTTCGACCAGCGCGGCGACTTCGTCCAGCAGGGCGTCGTCCTTGATCGGCTGCAACCCTGACGGCGCGGCGGCCGCCTGCAACTGGCGGACGATTTCGGCGCGGCGTTCGGCGAAGCTGGCGATCACCGCGCCTTCGTCTTTCAGCTGGGCAGCGTAGCTGTCCGCATTCTGAATCAACACCGGGCTGACACGCGCCTCGAAGCGATGGCCCTGCGTCTCGCGGCCAGCGTGCAAACCCAGCACGGAAACCGGCACGATGTCGGTGCCATGCAGCGCGACCACGCCATGCACTGGACGCACGAAGTTGACGCTGCTCCAGCCGTCGGCCAGCTGGTACTGCATCACCTTCGGGATAGGCAGCTTCGCCATCGCGGTTTCGAGCGCATGTTGCAGGCCGTCGGCGAGCGTCGTGCCCGGCGCGATGCTGTCGTGGAACAGCGCTTCATTCTTGCCGTCCGCCGCGCGGCGCAACTGGCCGACAGCGGGGGCATCGGCGCCCAGCGCAGCCAGGCGCTTCAGAAGCGCAGGCGTGGCCTTGCCATCCGCATCGAGGCCGACGGCGACCGGCATCAGCTTGGTCGACACCGACTTGTCGGCGGCGCGCGTCAACACGTTTTCGACATGGACGCCGAGGCGGCGCGGCGAAGCGAAGGGAACGACTTTAGCGGTCGTGTCAGCCAATCCCTGCCCAACCAGGCTCTCGGCCAGCGCAGCGGCAAAGGCTTCGCCCAATTTTTTAAGCGCCTTGGGCGGCAGTTCCTCGACGAACAGTTCAACCAGCAAATTTGCAACAGTCATGCTACGGCCTTCTTTTCAATCTGTGCCAGCACTTCATCTGCCCACGCTTTGGGCGCCATCGGGAAGCCCAGCCGCGCGCGGCTGTCGAGGTAGCTCTTCGCCACCGCCCGCGCCAGGTTGCGGATGCGGCCGATGTAGGCGGCGCGCTCGGTCACCGAGATCGCGCCGCGGGCATCGAGCAGGTTGAAGGTGTGCGCGGCTTTCAGCACCTGCTCGTAGCCCGGCAGCGCGAGCTGCGCCGCCATCAGTTCCTGCGCGGTCTTCTCGTGCGCGGCAAACGCGGCGAGCAGGAAATCGACGTCGCTGTGCTCGAAGTTGTAGGCGGACTGTTCGACCTCGTTCTGGTGGTAGACGTCGCGGTAGCTCAGCCCCTCGGTCCAGACCAGGTCGTACACGCTTTCCACGCCCTGCAGGTACATCGCCAGGCGCTCCAGGCCGTAAGTGATTTCGCCGGTGATCGGCTTGCAATCGATGCCGCCGACCTGCTGGAAGTAGGTGAACTGCGTCACCTCCATCCCGTTCAGCCAGACCTCCCAGCCCAGGCCCCAGGCGCCGAGCGTGGGGTTTTCCCAGTCGTCCTCGACGAAGCGCACGTCGTTCTTTTTCAGGTCGAAGCCCAGCGCCTCGAGCGAGCCGAGATACAGTTCCAGGATGTCGGCCGGCGCGGGTTTGAGCACCACCTGGAACTGGTAGTAGTGCTGCAGCCGGTTGGGGTTGTCGCCGTAGCGGCCGTCCTTGGGGCGGCGCGAGGGCTGCACGTAGGCAGCCTTCCACGGCTCGGGCCCGAGCGCTCGCAGGAAAGTGGCCGTGTGCGACGTGCCGGCGCCGACTTCCATGTCGTAAGGCTGCAAGAGCGCACAACCGCGCTCGCCCCAGTAGCGCTGCAGGGTGAGGATGATGTCCTGGAAGGTGGGTTTCACGGGGGATGAGCGGCTTTTCGGGAAAGGCGCATTTTAACGTGGTTGGGATTGGTTTCGTTGTTGGTTGTAGTGGGAGATGTCGCCTGACTACTGACCGTTGGCCGGGGGTAGCCCGGCCAATGGTCAGCTGTCATGCGAAGGTTCAACCATTCAAGGTGCTTCGCGCGAAATAACGGGCTGGATTGCTTCGTTGCGCTCGCAACGACAGCGCATGGAGAGTTCAGCGCCTTCTAAGCGCTCGCCGCTTCCAGCGCTTCTATCTCCCCCGACAATTCCAACCACTCCCCCTCCTCAATCGCCAACTCATCAATGACATGCTGAAGCTGCTTGCCGGTTTCAGTAATCTCCTCGACAGAAAGCGTTCCACCCAAGCGCGCTTCGAACGTCGCCTTTTCCGCCTGCAGCGCAGCCATGCTTTTGTCGAGCTTCTCCAGTTTTTGTTTCAGCGACTTGATCCTGCTTGAGGACACCGGCTTCTTTTCTGCAACAGGCATGGGTTCGGGCTTGGGCGCGTTAGCCACCTTACCGGCTTCCTTCAGGCTTTCGCGCACGCGCTTGCCCTCTTCCAGCAGATAGCGCTGGTAGTCGTCGAGGTCGCCGTCGAACGGCTCGACCCCGCCGCGCGTCACCAGCCAGAACTCGTCGCACACCGAACGCAGCAGGGCGCGGTCGTGGCTGACCAGCATGAGCGTGCCTTCGAATTCGTTCAAGGCCATCGCCAGCGCTTCGCGGGTGGCGAGATCCAGGTGGTTGGTCGGCTCGTCCAGTAGCAGCAGGTTGGGGCGCTGCCACACGATCATGCACAGCACCAGCCGCGCCTTCTCGCCGCCGCTCATGGTGCCGACGGCCTGCTTGACCATGTCGCCGCTGAAGTTGAAGGTGCCGAGAAAATTGCGCAGATCCTGCTCGCGGCTGCTGAACTGGCCGGCGCCGCCGTTCGCAATCGTGTCGCGGGCAAGCCGGATCATGTGTTCCAAGGGCGTGTCCAAGGGGCGCAGGACGTCGAGCTCCTGCTGCGCGAAGTAGCCGATGTTGAGACCCTTGCCTTCGGTGACGGCGCCGGCCACCACCGGCAGGGTGCGCGCGACGGTCTTCACCAGCGTCGACTTGCCCTGGCCGTTGGCGCCGAGGATGCCGATGCGCTGCCCGGCGAAGACCGACCTGCTGACGTGACGCACGATCACCGTCGGCGGGGTACCGGCCGGGGCATCGGCCGGCGGCGGGTAGCCGAAGCTGGCGTCGTCGATCGTCAGCATTGGATTGGGCAGGTTGAGCGGCTCCTTGAATTCGAAGGTGAAATCCGCGCTCGCCAGCATCGGCGCCAGGCGCTCCATGCGGTCGAGCGCCTTGACCCGGCTTTGCGCCTGCTTGGCCTTGCTGGCCTTGGCCTTGAAGCGGTTGATGAAGGCCTGCAGGTGGGCGATCTTGTCCTGTTGCCGTGCAAACGCGGCCTGCTGCAGCGCCATCTGCTCGGCGCGCATGTCCTCGAAGGTGCTGTAGTTGCCGCCGTAGCGGGTGAGCTGGCCGTTTTCGATATGGATGGTGACGTTGGTCACCGCGTCGAGAAATTCGCGGTCGTGGCTGATCACCAGCATGGTGCCGGGGTACTTCTTCAGCCAGGCTTCCAGCCACACCAGTGCGTCCAGATCGAGGTGGTTGGTCGGTTCGTCAAGCAGCAGCAGGTCGGACGGGCACATCAGCGCACGGGCCAATTGGAGCCGCATGCGCCAGCCGCCGGAAAAGCTGTTGACCGGCTGGTCGAGCTCGCGCACCTGGAAGCCCAGCCCGAGGATCAGCGATTGCGCACGCGACTGGGCGTCGTGGGCGCCGGCGTCGTGCAGCGCCATGTAGGCGTGCGCCATGCGCTCGCCGTCATCGCTCGCCTCGGCGGCGGTGACTTCGCGCTGCGCCTCGGCCAGGGTGGTATCGCCGGCAATGACGAAGTCGGTCGCAGACGCGTCCGTTTCCGGCATGTCCTGCGCCACCTGCGCCATGCGCCACTGCGACGGCACCGAAAAGTCGCCCTTGTCTTCGTGCAGCGTGCCATTCAAAAGCGCGAACAGGCTGGATTTGCCGGCGCCGTTGCGGCCGACCAGCCCGACCTTTTCGCCGGGATTGATCGACACCGAGGCGTTGTCGAGCAGGACCTTGGCGCTACGCCGAAGGCTGAGATTCTTGAGGATGATCATGCAGAGGGGGCAGCGCGCAGGACACGCCGCGCCAAAATCGAAAGCCGGATTCTACCCTGTCGCTTTTTTCACGTCCGTTTGCGCTGCCGGATGTTTGCCGCTTCGACACGGGTTGACGGCTTTCCGTCAATCCGCGCCCTCTCCCCTGCCAGGACTTTCCACCCGGCCATAACAACACCTTGTTTTTTATTGCATTTTTATGATGCGCCGCAGCTGTGCTGGGTGGCACAGGCGTTGCAAGTAATCCGGCAAGCACCCACCCAAGGAGAACATCATGAAACTGCAATTCGGCCAAAACCAACTGGTTCTCGAACTCAGCACCTCGCCCTTTGCCTGGTTTCACGGCGAAACCGAGCGCATGAGCCTCACCAGCCTGTCGCTGCTGTTCGTGCAGTTCTCCGTGTTCGCCCGCCAGCCGGCTGTCTGATGCACATCGGTAAAGGAACCCGCGTGAGCCTGAGTCTGTCGCGTTCGCTGCTGGGCTTCTTTAGCGGGAGCACCGGCCGCATGTCGATGTTCAGCCTGACGCTGCTGTTCATCGAATTCCGGGTGATGCGCCGCCTGACCACCACGCACTGCGCGTGAGCTGACCGTCCACTCGCGGCTGCCTCGCGCAGCGCGTCGATTCGCCCCCGCCCGCTCAGGGCACTCCACGCCGAATTTCCAGCACCGCCTCGATCCCGCCGGTCGGGCGGTTTGCAAGCCTGACCTTCCAGCCATACGTTTCCGCCAACTGACGCACGATCGCCAGCCCCAGTCCGGTCCCGCCGGTGGCTTTCGCGCGCGACGCTTCCAGCCGGTAAAACGGCCTGAATACTTTATCCAGTTGATCCTCCGGGATGCCGGTGCCGGTGTCGCGCACGCTGACCCGCACCAGGCTGCCGGCACATTCCAGCCCCAGCTCGACCGCGCCCGCCCCCCCGTAACGCTGCGCGTTTTCGATCAGGTTGGACAGAATTTGCCGCACCGCCAGCCGGCTGGCCTCGACCTCGCACGGCGCCGCGCCTGGCCACGTCAGTCCTGCATCGGCCGCGGCTTCATCCAGCAAGGTGGCCAGGTCGAAACGCGAGGCCGGCGCGGGCCGGGTGGCGCGCGCCAGCTCCAGATAACCTGAAATCAGCGTGTTCATCTCGGCCAGGTCGCCCAGTGAACGGTCGATGCGTGCCTGACTGGGTTCGTCGCGCAGCATTTCCAGATTCAGTTGCAGGCGCGTCATCGGCGTGCGCAGGTCGTGCGAAATCCCGGCCAGCAGCGTGGTGCGGTTGTCGAGCAGATTGCGGACCTCGGTGGCCATGGTGTTGAAGCGGCGCGCCAGCTCGGCCAGTTCGGCCGGCCCGGTTTCCGGCAACGGTTCGGGCAGTTCGCCCGCGCCCACCTGACGGGCCGCCCGGGCCACGCGCGCCAGCGGCACGGTAAGGCGGCGCACCAGAAACAGCGCGGTGAACAGGCTGAGAAAGGTGCCCACCGCGACCACCGCGATCGCGGCCAGCGGCGGCTTGACCGCATAGCGATCCGGAAAGAAACCGACCCGCAGATCGTGCCCGCCCACAGGGATATCCAACCAGGCCGCGGCCTTGCCTGGCACGCCGCGCAGAATGACCGATTCGCCCACGCGGCGGCTGAGCGCCGCTTCGATCTGGGTGCGGAAAGCAAATTGAGGGGCATCCGCCGTCGTCCCGACATCGACGGTCGTCAGGCGCAAGCCATGGCGCCGTGCCAGTTCCTGCTCAAAGGCCGCGCGCGTCTGCGGCGGCAGCTCCACCCAGGTTTGCGCCGACAGCACGATCAGGCCCGCCAGGTCGTCGGCCGAGCGCTCCGCCACTGGAACGATCAACGTGCGGTACACCACCCAGAACGCCGCCGCCTGGAACACGACGAAGGCCAGCGCCAGTGTGAGCGCGGTGCGGGCGAAGAGGGATCGGGGCATGGGGGCTAGGGGCTAGGGG
>JAKACL010000119.1 GCA_021821425.1 Pseudomonadota bacterium | reverse complement strand
TACGCCCGTGAAGGCTTGAACGAAGGCTTCAAGTTCAACAACCCGAACGTGAAGAACGAGTGCGGCTGCGGCGAGTCGTTTAACGTTTGAACCACAGGGGCTAGGAATTAGGATCTAGGGGCTAGGGTAGGTGCGGCCTTGGGCCGCGCTCATTAAAGACGCGAAGCACAAAGCCCCCTAAATCCTAGCCCCTAGCCCCTAACTCCTAACATGGATTTCACCCAAACCCACTTCGAGCTGTTCGGCCTGCCGCAATCGTATGCGCTGGATCGGGACAAACTCGATGCGGCCTACCGCGAACTGCAGAACACGGTGCATCCTGACCGTTTCGCCGCGCAGCCGGACGCCGAGCAGCGGGTGGCGATGCAGTGGGCAACCCAGGCGAACGAGGCCTACCAGACGCTCAAGCATCCGGTGAGCCGCGGCGTGTATTTGCTGAAGCTGCAGGGCATCGACGCGTTCGACGCCAACAACACCAAAATGGCGCCGGCTTTTCTGATGCAGCAGATGGAATGGCGCGAGGCCATCGACGAGGCGCGCGCCGGCAACAGCACGGCGGCGCTGGATGCCCTGACCGACGACCTGCGCAGCGCACATCGACGGATCGAGGCGCAGCTGGCCGATCTGATCGACACGACGCACGATTATGCGGCGGCCTCCGAGGCCGTGCGCCAGCTGCGTTTCATGGACAAGCTCATCGCCGAAGTCGGCGACGTCTACGAAGAACTGGAAACCTATTAAGACGGCCAGATATGTTTGAACATTTGAATGATCGTGGAAGGTGTCTAGCGTGGTGCGGTTCGTTGAGCCGTCTCAATAGGGCGCTGTGCTTAATGTTTATCGATTCGAAACGCCACGCGTTCGAATTGAAACAATCGCAGTTCCACGAAATCACTTTCTCTAACACCATCGTGCCGAATCGATAAATATGGCCCTGTTGCAAATCGCCGAACCCGGCATGTCCACCGCACCGCACCAGCATCGGCTGGCGGTGGGCATCGACCTCGGCACGACCAATTCGCTGGTGGCCACGGTGCGCTCGGGCCTTGCCGTGGTGCTGGACGACGAAGCCGGCCATTCGCTGCTGCCGTCGGTGGTGCGTTACTGTTCCAGCGGCGAGATCGAGGTGGGATATGCCGCGCAGGCCGCGCAAAACAGCGATCCGCACAATGCCATCGCCTCGGTGAAGCGCTTCATGGGGCGCGGCATTGCCGACATCGACGACATTGCCAGCCTGCCGTACCGCTTCGTCGACGCGCCGGGCATGGTGCAGCTCAAAACCGCGGCCGGCGTCAAAAGCCCGGTCGAGGTCTCGGCCGAAATCCTCAAAACCCTCCGCCAGCGCGCCGAAACCGCGCTCGGCGGCGAACTGGTCGGCGCGGTCATTACGGTGCCGGCCTACTTCGACGACGCCCAGCGCCAGGCCACCAAGGATGCCGCGCAGCTGGCCGGCCTCAACGTGCTGCGCCTGCTGAACGAGCCGACTGCGGCCGCGATCGCCTACGGTCTCGACAATGCATCCGAAGGCGTCTACGCGGTGTACGACCTCGGCGGCGGCACCTTCGATATTTCCATCCTCAAGCTCTCCAAGGGCGTATTCGAAGTGCTCGCGACCAACGGCGATTCGGCCTTGGGCGGCGACGACTTCGACCAGCGCGTGTTCTGCTGGATGGTCGAGCAGGGCCGCTTCCAGCCGCTGTCGGCGGGCGACATGCGGCTCTTGCTGACCAAGGCGCGCGATGCCAAGGAAGCGCTGACCGAACACACCGAGGTGCGCGTCACCGCCGTGCTGTCGACCGGCGAAATGATGGACGCGACGCTGACGCAAACCGAATTCAACAGCATGACGGCGAGCCTCGTCAGCAAGACGCTGGCCCCCACGCGCAAGGCGCTGCGCGACGCCGGCCTGTCGGTGGATGAAGTGAAGGGCGTGGTGATGGTCGGCGGTTCCACCCGCATGCCGTGCATACGCCATGCGGTCGCCGCTTTCTTCAAGCAGACGCCGCTGACCAACCTCGACCCCGACAAGGTGGTCGCCCTTGGCGCGGCGATGCAGGCAGACGTGCTGGCGGGCAACCGCGCCGGCGACGACTGGCTGCTGCTCGACGTGATTCCGTTGTCGCTCGGCCTCGAAACCATGGGCGGGCTGACCGAAAAAGTCATCCCGCGCAACACCACGATTCCCACCGCGCGCGCGCAGGAGTTCACCACCTTCAAGGACGGCCAGACCGCGATGAGCGTGCACGTGCTGCAGGGCGAGCGCGAACTGGCGTCCGACTGCCGCTCGCTGGCGCGCTTCGAGCTGCGCGGCATTCCGCCGATGGTGGCGGGCGCGGCGCGCATCCGCGTCACTTTCCAGGTCGACGCCGACGGCCTGTTGTCGGTGGCGGCGCGCGAGCAGAGCAGCGGGGTCGAGGCCAGCGTGCAGGTCAAGCCGTCATACGGCCTCGGCGACGACGAAATCACCCGCATGCTGAAGGACGCCTTCACCCACGCCAAGGACGACATGTACGCGCGCGCGCTGAACGAGCAGATCGTCGACGCGCAGGGCCTGATCGCCGCCACCCGCGCGGCGCTGGCGACAGATGCCGCGCTGCTCGATGAGGCCGAAACCGCGGCGATCGAAGCCGGCATCGCCGACCTTGAAACACGGATGGCTGGCACGGATCACCAGGCCATCAAGCGCGGCATCGAGGCGCTGAATGCGGTGACCACCGAGTTCGCCCAGCGCCGCATGGACCAGAACGTGCGCCGTGCGATGGCCGGACAGAAACTGGAAACCTTTGGCTGATGCCTGAATTCCCGATGCTGAACGACGCCTTCATCGAGTCTCTGCGCGTCAAGCTCGAAGCGCACCCGATCTACGCCGCGGTTCGGACGCTGGACGACCTGCGCACATTCATGCAGCACCACGTCTATTCGGTATGGGACTTCATGTCGCTGATCAAGTATCTGCAGCACGAGGTCGCGCCTGCGCGCTGGCCGTGGACGCCGCAGGGCGACGTCTCGGTGCAGCGCTTCATCAACGAACTGGTGCTGGAAGAGGAAACCGACGTCGCGCTGCCGGGGCAACAAGGGCATACCAGCCACTTCATGCTGTATCTGGCCGCGATGCGCGAAATCGGCGCCGACGCCGACACGCCGGCGCGCTTCGTGCAGCAGGTGGCGGAGCAGGGCGTCGACGCCGCGCTGGCGTCGGGCAGGGCACCGGCGCCGTCGGCCGCGTTCACCCGCACCACCTTCGATTTTCTGGCCAGCGGCAAGCCGCACACCGTCGCCGCCGCGCTGGCGCTGGGCCGCGAGCATGTCATTCCGTCGATGTTTCGCGCCTTCCTGTCGCGCATGGCAGTGGCCGAGGCGCAGGCGCCCAGCTTTCACTACTACCTCAACCGCCACGTCCACCTCGACGAGGATTTTCATGCGCCGCTGTCGCTGCGCCTGCTCGCCGCACTGTGCGACGACGCCGCCAAGTGGCGCGAAGCCGAAGCTGCCGCTGCCGCCGCAGTCGACGCCCGTTTACAATTCTGGGACGGCGTGCTCGCCGTCCTGCCCAGCCAACAAACCCAAGCCGCCTGATATATGCCCCAACTCATCGTATTGCCCCACGTCGAGCTCTGTCCAGAAGGCACCGTCATCGAAGCCAAGACGGGCGAAACCATCTGCGATACCCTGCTCGCCAATGGCGTCGAAATCGAGCACGCTTGCGAAAAATCCTGTGCCTGCACCACCTGCCATGTCATCGTGCGCGAAGGCTTCGATTCGCTGGCCGAATCGAGCGAAGACGAGGACGACCTGCTCGACAAGGCCTGGGGGCTGGAACCGCAGTCGCGGCTGTCGTGCCAGGCGCGCGTCGCCAGCAGCGACCTGGTGATCGAAATTCCCAAATACACCATCAACATGGTCAAGGAAGGTCATTGAAATGAAGTGGACGGATTCCCTCGACATCGCCATCGAACTCTCTGAAGCGCATCCCGAGATCGACCCGCGCACCATCCGCTTTACCGACCTGCATCGCTGGGTGATGGAGCTGCCCGACTTCGACGACGACCCCGAGCATTCCGGCGAAAAGATTCTCGAGGCGATCCAGATGGCATGGATCGACGAAGTCAGCTGAACCCGCGCTGACGGCGGCGGGGGCGCGCCGGCCACGTGATGGCGTGCCGTCCTGAGATAAGGTTGGGATCGCGCCCATTTCAGGAGACTGTCCTCTCTCATGCCACATCCCCCCGATTTCACGCGCCGCAGACTGCTTGCCACGCTTGCGGCCGCGCCTTTGCTGGGCCCCGCCCTGACGCAATCGGCCCTGGCGCAATCGCCGCAGGCACGGCCTGCCACCCGCATCATTCCCTCGGGCCGCGAAGCGCTGCCGTTGGTGGGGCTGGGCAGCTGGATCACCTTCAACGTCGGCAACGACCCTGCCGCGCGCAACGCCAGCGCCGACGTGATGCGCGCCTTCTTCGATGCCGGCGGCCGCCTGATCGACAGCTCCCCGATGTATGGCTCGGCGCAGGACGTCATCGGCTACGGCCTCAGGAAGATCGGCCGTCCGGCCGACCTGTTTGCCGCCGACAAGGTCTGGATTGCCGGCGGGGACGAAGGCCGCATGCAGATGGATGCGTCGCGCCGGCTGTGGGGCATTCCGCGTTTCGACCTGATGCAGGTGCATAACCTGCTGTCATGGCAGATACACCTGCCGACCCTGTTCGCGATGAAGGCGGCCGGCCAGCTGCGCTATGTGGGCATCACCACCTCGCACGGGCGGCGGCATGGCGAACTGGAGCAGATCATGTCCAGCCAGCCGATCGATTTCGTCCAGCTCACCTACAACCTGCATGACCGCGAAGCCGAGCAGCGCCTGCTGCCGCTTGCGCTCGAGCGCGGCATCGCCGTCATCGTCAACCGGCCGTTCCAGCAGGGCGCGCTGCTGGAACGGCTGGCGCGTCGCCGACTGCCGTCGTGGGCGGCCGACATCGACAGCACCAGTTGGGCGCAGTTCGCGCTCAAGTTCGTCATTTCCCATCCGGCCGTCACCTGCGCGATCCCGGCCACCACCCGCGTCGACCATGTGCGCGAGAACATGGGCGCCGCCATCGGACCGCTTCCGGACGCGGCCATGCGCGCGCGGATGGCCGCTGCCTACGCCGGCCGCTGATGTCGGAATGGTGGACCTACAGCCCGCGCGACCTGCTGCTGTTTTCGCCGCAGACGTATTACCGGCTGTTCGAGCTTCATAACCAGGCATGGTGGCCGCTGCCACTGCTTGCGCTCGCGCTCGGCATGGCGCTGCCGGTGCTGTGGCGGCGCGGAGGTGCCGGGGCAGGGCGCATCGTGGCGCTGATCCTGGCCGCAGGCTGGCTGTGGGTGGCGTGGGCGTACCACGCGCAACGCTACGCCAGCATCAATCTCCTGGCCGATCTCTATGCCTGGGCCTTTGTCGCCCAGGCCGTGCTGCTGGTGTGGCTGGGGGCGGTGCGCAACCGCTTCACGCCGGTGCCGGCCACGGGCTGGACTGCGCGTATCGGCCTGATGCTGGTACTGCTGGGCGTGCTGGGGTTTCCGCTGCTGGCGCCGCTGCTGGGCCGAAGCTGGGCTCACGCCGAAATCCTTGGCATGGCGCCCGATCCCACGGTGCTTGTCACGCTCGGCATGCTGCTGCTCGTGGGCGCGCGTCCGCGGTGGATACTGTTTCCGATTCCGCTGCTGTGGTGCCTGATCAGCGGCACCACGCTATGGGCAATGGATGCGCCCGAGTTTGCGCTGTTGCCGCTGGCGGCGATGCTGGCCCTGGCGGGCGCCACGATGCGCGGGCGCCGCTGACGCTATTCGATCGCCGGGGGCGGCACCTGCAAGACCTCGTCGATGAACGCCTGCCAGACTGCATCCGGCGTCCACACTTCGCGCAGTGGATAGGATGCTGCCGCCTCGCTTTCCGACAGGACCAGCCGGCGATACAGATAGACGAAGGCCGACACGCGCATGTTCAAGGCGCAATGCACCCACACCGTCCGCCCCCGGAAGGCATCGAGCACGCCGACGAACTGCGCGAACTGCTCGGGCCGCGGGCACTCCCATTCGACCGGAATCTGCACATAGGCCAGCCCCGCACCGGCCACCTGCTCGGCTTCGCCGGGCAGCGCGTTCGTGGATGTGGGCAAGGCCAGATTCACCACCGCTTCCACGCCCAGAAAGGGCAGCCGCTGGATGTCGCGTGCGGAAAGCTGGCCCGACGTCCACAGCCAGTCAAACACCTGGTGCATGTTGACCGCATCCATGTCCGCATGTGTGGCCGGCGCTGTCATGACGTCGCCTGTGCGCGCCGGGCCTTCTTGGCTTCGTACATGGCCGCGTCCGCCCGCGCCAGCAGCGCCTCGCAATCGCGCTCGCCGGCACCCGAAGTCACCACGCCGACACTGGCGCCCGCGTAGTCGATCGTGTGCAGGCCGATGGAAAAGCGCCCGGTGGTCAGGCGTTGCAGCCGTTCGCGTATCGCCGCGCGACTCGCATCGTGGGAGTCCGACGTCGCCGGTCCAAACACGACAAACTCGTCGCCGCCATAGCGCGCAACAAAATCGCCATCGCGCATGCCGCCCACCAGCGCCCGGGCAATCGCAATCAGAAAGCGGTCGCCCGCATCGTGGCCATGCTGGTCGTTGATCGCCTTGAATCCGTCCAGATCGACAAAGGCCAGATGCACCGCCGTATCCGCGCGTCGAGCATTGGCCAGCGCCCGTGCCAGCTCGTTCATCAGCGCGCGCCGGTTGGGGATACCGGTGAGCGGATCGGACAGCGCATAACGGCTGTATTCGCGGTTCTCGTCCTTCAGCTGGGCTAGCAGGCGGTCGCGCTCCAGCTGGCGCGCGATCAGTTGCGAAAACAGCTGCAGCAGCCGTCGCGTGTCATCCGTGACCTGGATGCGCGCGCCGCTGGCGCCGCACAGCGTGCCATACAGCTCGCCCGCCGCCACATGCACCGGCTCGCTCAGGTACGTGGTGATCCCCAGCACCCGCGCCGCGTCCGAATCGCCCCAGCAGCCCACCACATCGTCCACATAAGGCCGCCCCTCGTCGAGCGCGCGCTTGCACAGCGTGTCGCCCCAGGGCACTTCCAGCCCCTCGGGAATATTCAGCGCCTGCGTGTTGCGCGAAAACACAATCCGCTGGACATTGCGTTCGTGGTCGATCGTCGTCAGATAAGTCGACTCCAGCCCGGTGACCGATTCCAGCAGCCCCAGCAGCGGGCGCACCAGGCTTTCCAGATCTTCGCTGTCCGATACCGCCGCTACCAGTTTGTCTAGAAAAGGGTCCATGTCCATATCGCGTTTCAGCTGAGAATCATGCCGGAATCTTCCCCAGATTGAATTCACACCGGATTGCTGAACCAACGATTGTTCATACGTCGCGGGTGTCAGGTAGTCCAAGGCTGAGTGGATTCTACTGCGGTTACTCGCCACGGTGCTCCTGCACCATGCGGACAGCGCGTTCACGCGCTTCTGGGGAATGCTTGGGGATGGTCTTCTTGCTCTTCATGGCGCCATCTTCTCAAGGAAAGGAGCCTCCTCAAAACCCGGGGCGGTTCAGGATGCTGCAACTGCAAAACGTTTTCATAGTTTCTCCCTTATTAGCGCCTAACGTTACGGCGAGAGGCGCGCGCCGTTTTTGCGCGCGTCCCTCTCGACCGTAGGGTTAGAGTTCATGTTTGCCACTCGGGCAGTCTTGCCGATTGCGACGACTGCAACTACGACGACGGCTACAAGCCACGTAAGGATGTCTGCGCGCTCTCCAAGCAGAAGCGCGGATGCCACGATGGTGAGAAACGGCTGCAATAGTTGTATTTGGCTGACTTTAGCGATGCCGCCAAGCGCGAGCCCGTGATACCAAGGAAAAAAAGCTAGAAACTGGCTGATCACCATGACGTAGAGGAACCCCAACCATGACTCCAAAGGCAAGTTGATTGACGCCGGTGCGAACAGAACGACGGGAACGATAAGGACGGGAACAGAAAAGACAAGGGCCCACGAGATAACCTGGAGCCCACCCAAGGATCGGGACAGTCGCGCACCCTCGGCGTACCCGACGCCGGCGCTAACAATGGCTCCGAAGAGGGCGAGATCAGCCACGTGCAGGGTTCCCCCCGCCCTTGTAAGCGAATACCCGACCACCAGCGCCGTTCCAACCAGCGCAATCAACCAAAACCGTGTTGACGGGCGTTCTCCGGAGAACAGAACTCCGGCCACTGCGGTCACCAGCGGAAGAATTCCAAGGACAACGCCACCGTGTGAGGCATCAACGTAACGCATCGCCCAAGCAGTAAGAAGAGGAAAGCCAACCACAACGCCGGCTGCGACGATGACTAGACCTTTTGCCTCTTCACGCGACGGTAAACGTTGCCGGGTGAGAATTAGAAAGGCGGCGCTCATCACAGCCGCGCCGACACCTCGGCCGAGGCCTACGAACACAGGGTCAAGGGCTCTAACCGCGGCCCGTGTGGCTGGAAGCGTGACAGCAAATGCGACGACCGCCATTAGCCCAAATAGATAGCCGAGATTTTCGTTACGCGTGTTCGCCATGAAATCTAACGTTCGCCATAACCGGCAGTGTAAAGCGGCGCATGTTTTTCGCGCCGCTTTACACTGTCCGAGTTGATTGATGGGATGGACTCCCCCGTCTTTTTGTTGCCATAGTTGGCGTCACTGGTCTTCATGGGGATGGGGATCAGATGTCTTCAACGAAAGGAG